>NZ_AWXA01000034.1:0-51461 GCF_000478965.1 Megasphaera vaginalis (ex Srinivasan et al. 2021) | reverse complement strand
TTCACTAATTGCAATACAATGGCCAGCTTTTCCTTGCTCGTCATGTGCTCGCCTCCTAGTGCCCCGCTTCCTGCTCTGCCGGCAGTTGATTAACCCAGTCCGGAATACTCGGATACGATGCTTCGTGATTGACCCACGCCGGAATCTTTTGATATTTCATGTTGTAGTCTCCTTTCTTAATTTACTATTACGAGGCTGCCTTTTTAGCCTAGGCTTCTCACCATGCCCCTGAATACTTTTCGGACAGCAAGTCCGATCATCTTTACAAACCGGAGCAAGTCGGCCCGTCGCAGTTACAACAAAGCACCACTGATACGGCTCTAGCTCCTTGCCGCAATACCAACAGTGCATGACTTATAACTCTCCTCTCATATACTTTTCAAATTTTGCAGCGTTGATATGATAGTTATACCGGGTATTCTTTTCGTCCGTTTTAAATGCTTCCCCAAAGGGTAATAGCCCTCTTTGCAGCCCGATACGGACAAACGGCATACTCTTGCCCATGCGTTTTGCTGCTTCAGCAATAGATATTTTCATAGGTACCTTCCTTTCCTGATATAATCACTGAAATCGGTACGAAGGTTATCGCAAACCAGATAGGTATGTCGCCATCACGATGCGGTGCAGTAAGCATCCTCGCTAGTATCTTGATACCCAAATACCTATGAGAATTGACACCTGGACAATCCCAATAAAAACGCTCCATCCTATGACAAAATACAAACGGTATAGGGTAGCTTGCTGCATATCAGTCATTGACACCTTAGCACAATCGGCAAAAATCATACGGATAATTTTCAGAGCCCTGTTCCCGCAGGGTTCTTTTTCTTTGTCTTCCATTCTCCTTGTCTCCTTCCCTCTTTGGTTCATGTACCAGTATCCTTTTCTTGTCTCTGTCTGCAATACTCACTTAAAATAGCCATAATTAACCCATTCAGTGATAATCCTCGGCGGACTGCTTCATCAGTAAGCCATCGCTTTATCTCTTCAGGCATTCGCAACAAAAAAGATTCTTTCATTTTCCTCTCCTTTTTGATATCTTTTTACTATCTGTTAGATATTATACGTCGTATTCCGCCCATTGTAAATATCTATTCGATATCTTTTAGAATCTTGTTAGTGATGTCGTGTAATGATATAATTTTGATATCTAAAAGGAGTGTGATATTATGGCACAAGCAAACCCTTATCCTCTAAGGATTGACGAGGAAATAATGGCGAAGATGAAACAGCTGGCCAAAGAAAATGGTCGGTCGGTAAACAAAGAAATTGAATACGCTCTCAGGCAATACATTATGGCTCGTGATCCAAAAAATTCGCTTCCAAAGGATTAATTTTTATTAAGATCAATTCATTCACACTTATACCTGTTTTTTTCGCTTCCGCTCTCAACGCTTCGTACAGCTCATCCGGCAGACGAAGCGTTATTTGCTTCTTCCCGGTCATCCGGACCCTGTTCCCGCAGGGTTCTTTTTCTTTATCTTCCATTCCTCTCACCTCCCTGTCTCCTTTCGATTGCTCGATGGCCATATTATTTTTACCGGCATCTTCTCCTTTTCGTTAGTTTTATTACATTTAAACTGTAATTTATGCGAATAAAATTAAATTTAAAAATTAATCTGATGATACGGAACGCCATAAACAGCTTCTATCTTTTTTATTATTGGTACTGTAGGAAAAGTCCTACCAGCTTCAAAATTAATTAGAGTAAATTCACTAACTCCTATCATTTTCGCTGCTTCACACTGACTTAATCCTCTGTTAACTCTGGCAGCTTTTAAAGTAATAGAATTAATTCCACTCATTACAATCACCTCCCTTTTGCAATTACAGTCTATTACAGTTTAAATGTAATGTCAATAGTTAAACTGTAATTTATTATTGTTGTTCTTGATTTAATTACAGTTATAATGTATTATGAAGAAAAAAGGAGAGCAGCCGATGAATAGCGATTTAGGAAATAAAAAAATTTTTGCAAAAAATTTATCTTATTATATGGAATTCTACAGCAAAACAAGAAACGAGATTTGTAAGGATTTAGGATTGTCTTATACGACCTTCACAAGTTGGCTTACTGGTACTAATTATCCACGAATCGATAAAATTGAATCCTTGGCCAAATATTTTAATATTAATAAGGCAGATTTAATTGAAGAGAAATATAAGACTAATCCGTCAAAAGAAAAACTTCAATCTGTCCGCATTCCTGTACTAGGATATGTCATAGCCGGTATACCCATTGATGCTATCGAAGATATCCTTGACTATGAGGAGATTTCTGCAGAACTAGCTGCTACCGGCGACTTCTTTTGTTTAAAAGTCAAAGGAAACTCTATGGAACCAACTTTTACAGAAGGTGACGTCTTAGTTATTCGTCAGCAACCTGATGTTGAATCAAATGAAATTGCTGTCGTATTAGTTAATGGCGCAGAAGGAACTGTAAAAAGAATTAAAAAATCCTCTGCAGGTATCACACTTATTGGTGATAATGTCTCTTCCTTCTTGCCGGTCTTCTATACAAACGAAGAAATTCAGCAGCTCCCCGTAAAGATTATTGGCAAAGTTATTGAATTAAGACGATCATTTTAGAAAGGAATGAAGCTGTTCTTTATGGGAGATAATAATAAAACAAGAAAAAAGACTGACCTAAAAAATATACAAAATAAGCCAATTCTCCTTGCAAACATAGCCACACTATCATGTAATCAACGCCAGTATTTAGCGGTCTTATATTATGGGCTATCTGAACAACTATCAAAACTAAAAAATGAAAAGAAATTCCATCAGATGAATAACCAGCGTTTTATTTCTCTAAAAAGGGGTTCTATTATAAAAATAGATTTTGGCTTACCGTTAGGTTCTGAATTTGGTGGACTTCATTATGCAATAGTGCTTCACTCTTCTAACACATTCAATCCTCTTGTATCTGTATTACCCATAAAAAGCTATAAAGATAATAATTACTATAAAACGGACATTCTATTTGACGATGAAATATATCAAGCAATTCGTAGTCATTTACTGGTAGCCAAAAGCATTCGTCGTCACAGAATAAAAACCTTTAAAACCCTTTTGCGAGACCACAACAAGCGTATAGAAAGCCTTTTTACCCAAGCCGCAAAGGAAGGATTTTCATTAAAAAAAGATTCTTTTGATTTATTAGGTGCAATTTTTCACGGTAGTGCGACACTGAAAACTGCCCTACAAGAATCACGTAATATCCCAGACGATGAGTTAAAGAAAATGCAAGATCGCATACTTCGCAACATGAACAACGTGAAAGTCATTGCAGGAGAATCAAAAAAATTTAAAAAACAAAGTATTGGCATCACATCTCAAATAAGAACACTAAGCAAAATCCGAATTAAGTTTCCGTTAAATCGATTCGATCCACTATACAACATTCGAGTCGATTCAAAAACACTCGATAAAATAAGTCAAGCATTACATAATTACTACTTATAACCTTGACATGCTAAGCTAACCACTATATAATATGGCCATAAGCGGTTTACCCGCACATACTAATGATGCGAAGAGAACTACTATGGCCAATGCCTAGTAGTTCTCTTCTTTTTTATTAACCCTCATTGAAGAAATGATTCGTCGCAGTGAATTTATAGACGATACGAAAGATATGGATTTTTTCTATCATGTTGTTTAAACCATAGGGGGAATACCCAAGATGTTTAATATATTCAAAAAGATCTTTAGCAAAACAGGGGCGCATTCTACTCCAACCATAGAGAAAACTGTTCATGCTGACATAAAACAACAAGCAATACGATCACATGAAAACCCTGTAAATGTATACTGGTCGTTTTGGATGAACAAAAATAACCATAACTTCCAAAATAGAATAGACCGGGCCAAATGGATTCCCCCTAAAAATGTAATAGTCGAAGGCGATAGCTGTATAGTACAAGGGAGTGAAAAAAGACCATATAGAACGACTTTATTTACCTGTTCTTGTCTTGATTTTCAAAACAGAAAAGATAGCGACTATGACTATCCCTGTAAGCACATGTGTAGGTTTGCCATGGAAAAACATCTTCTTTCAGATGTCCCGCACACACAGGAAGAGATAGATGAAGCTAATAGAAACCGTGAAGAAGAAATACGTCAGCGCCAAGAGGAATTAGCCCCTTTTATACTATCTCAAGCCCAAATAGACGATGTTCTTAGCCATATCTCAGAGCCCCAGTTAACGCCATATGAGATATATACTAACACTAATTACTTTAGTACTGATGGCTTTGTCAATAAAGAAGAAAAGTACGATAAAAAAGTTGGTGATTTAATGGATGAAATTCGAGAACAATATCAACTTAATAAAATTATCCCTTTAGTAGACAAAGTCCAAGAAATATTATCTAATTTTAAAAAGTTCTGTTATGACTATGGGCAATATGGTGCTGATGAATACGATTCATTGCATGATCGTGATTTTGAAAACGCTAAAGAGGAACTCGAAGATTTCCTGCGTAATGATTATGCTGAAAATAACTTAGAAAAGTTTGAAGAAAAAAAAGAAAAGGCTGAGGCTAGAGCCATTGAAAAAGCAAAAGCCAAAGATAAAAAAGCTATTATGTCAGCGATTGGATTCAAAGCAATTCCGCAAGCCAATATAGTTAATAGTCTCTTCCCCAATAATAAATCGTATGGCAAAAAACTATGTAAAGAGCTTGTCGATGAAGGTAAGCTATCAAAGGATAAAGAAGGCCGTAAAATCATATTAAGCTTAAAGAAATAAAAAAACTCCCCCACTCTGCTACCAACAGAATGAGGGAGAGCGCCGGAGATACTACCAATATCACCGGCAATATAATCCACCTAACCAAGGGCTGATTACGCTATAAGTATATCACAAATCAGCCCCTCATTTACAATAAAGGAGCTGATTTTTTTATGCGATTACCAAACGGTTATGGCTCTGTCGTAAAACTAGCCGGCAAACGACGAAAACCATACGGCGCCCGAATAACGGTGTACTGGACAGACGACGGCAAGCAAGTATTCAAATACCTTGGGTACTACAAAACACGGCAGGAAGCGCTGGAAGCATTGCAGATCTATAATAAATCACCGTATGACCTGGAAACACATAAACTTACTTTTGCTGATATTTATCAAAAATGGGCGCAGGAACGATATAAAGATGATCCGGTACCTAATACGTATACGTCCGCATTTAAGCACGCATCAGCATTAAATGATATGCAATTTACCAATATCCGCGCGTATCATATCCAGGACGTAATTGATACTTGTAAATTAGGATATTCAACCAAGAAAAATATCCGGATATTAATCAGTCAGCTATACAAGTTTTGTATTATACACGAGATATGCAATACCGATTATGCCAAGCTTACAAAACTGCCGCCAGCCGTTGAAAGCCGTGTACATAAACCATTTACTCGCAATGAAATTGATCTACTATGGCAGCATATCGATGACATCGGCGCTCGCTTTGCACTCGTTTATATCTATACCGGCATGAGACCGACAGAGCTGCTCAAGATAAAAATAAAAGACGTACATCTTAACGAGAGCTATATGATGGGAGGAATGAAAACAGCCGCAGGTATTAACCGTGCCATCCCCATACATAATCGGATTAGTCCTTTTATCAAAGACTGGTATAACGACAGCAACGAATATCTTGTCATGAACAGCTCGGATGGTAAACCGATGTTAAACTATGACCGACTGCGGATGTATGTATGGCAACGATCGCCAATCTTGAGGGCTATGGATCACAAGCCGCATGACGGACGTCATACTTGTGCGACACTACTTGATGATGCCGGGGTTAATAAAAAAGTAATACAATTAATTCTTGGTCACAAGAGCAGAGATATTACGCACCGTGTATATACGCACAAGACACTGACGCAGCTTATCGACGGAATCAATTGTATACTGTAAGTATATTGTTCGTGTATTACAGTTAAATTTTTACTTATTTTTACTCAAATTTATAAGTACTATAAAACAAAGAAACCGCATAGACATAGTGTCAATGCGGTTTTGTACTTGCATAAAGTTGTAATGTTCTTAACGTTTCGAGAACTGAGATGCCTTACGTGCTTTTTTCAAACCGTATTTACGACGTTCTTTTTCGCGTGGGTCACGAGTCAGAAAACCGGCTTTCTTCAAAGCCTGACGAAAATCTCCGTCGACTTCCAAGAGAGCACGGCTGATGCCGTGACGGATCGCACCGGCCTGACCGGAAGGGCCGCCGCCCTTGACATCGGCAATAATATCATACTGTTCGCTTACGCCTGTCAATACGAGAGGCTGCTTAATAACCAATTCCAGCGTCTTCCGACCGAAATATTCATTCAATTCCTTCTTATTGACTGTAATGTTTCCTTGACCCGGAACCAGACGAACTCTGGCAACGGATGTCTTTCTACGGCCAGTGCCGTAGTATTGTGCTACTGCCATGAAATCTTCCTCCCGGTATTATCGAATATCCAACGTCAAAACTTCAGGTTTCTGAGCCTGATGCGGGTGTTCTGCACCAGCGTACACATTCAGTTTGCGATACATCTGTTCACCCAATTTATTTTTCGGCAACATGCCGCGAATTGCCATTTCAACAACTCGTTCCGGATGTTTTTCCAACATCTGGCCGGCTTGCGTAAACGTGGATCCGCCGGGATAACCGGAATGATGGAAATAAGTCTTCTGAATCAATTTCTTGCTAGACAAAACAACTTTATCTGCATTGACGACGATGACGAAATCACCGGTATCAACATGCGGGGTAAATGTTGGTTTATGTTTTCCCCGAAGAACTTTAGCCACTTCGGCAGCAAGACGGCCTAATGTCTGGCCTTCTGCATCAACAACAAACCACTTGCGTTCGATGTTGCCTGCATTAGCCATAAATGTAGTTTTCATGCTTGCAATTCCTCCCTAATACAACGCTACCTTAAGCTTTAGGTCCTCTTTCTCCGGGGCTGTGGAGTCCAAGTGAAAAGCTTACTAATTTATTTTATAGATTTGCCTTGTCATTGTCAAGGATTTTTTACCTTTCAGCGATTTCAATGCTGCGGCCAAAGGTATTTCAAAAATAATTTGCGACTACTCTTTTATTTACTATATCATAAAATGCACACGCCGATCCGGCCTACTTTCCGCATGTCGCCGTCTGTTTGCCGACAGTTTTTTGTTGACAAGGAAAATATATCGTGCTAGACTTACGTCAACAACTTGATAGCCCGGCAATGAAGAGAAGAGTACATGAACGGAATCGGCACAGAGAGCTCCCATATCGGTGCAAGGGAGAGCGGGGAAGTTCGTGGAAGATGGCCTCTGAGCGGATAACCGAATCGTTAAGTTATCTGGGTGCGCCCATTACAGCGCTATGGTATTAAAGGCTTTCGCCTGCGTACCTGAAGAGGCTTGCCTTGTAAAGGGCGAGCGAAATTGGGTGGTAACACGGTACTTCCGTCCCTACAGGGGATGGAAGTTTTTTTATTGCCTCTATTAAGCTGGTTATTCTGTTGGTTAAAACGATATCTAGGGGGAATTCATCATGAGCAAAACGTACCGATTTGAAACATTACAGCAACATGCAGGTCAATCTGCCGATCCGACGACAGGCGCCCGCGCCGTACCCATTTACCAGACGACGTCGTATGTGTTCAAAAACACACAAGACGGCGAAGATCAATTCGCCTTAACGCAGCCGGGCTATATTTACACGCGTCTCGCCAATCCGACGCAGGAAGTGTTCGAAAAACGCATTGCCGCCTTGGAAGGAGGCACAGCCGCCTTGGCTACGGCAACCGGTGCCGCCGCCATTTCGCTTGCCGTCCTGAACCTTGCCGGCGCCGGTGACGAACTCATCGCCGCCCCGACGTTATACGGCGGTACGATTGAACTGTTTACGGAAACCTTCAAGCATCTTGGCATTACGACGCATTTCGCCGATCCTGATCAGCCAACATCCTTTGAAGGCGCCATCACGGCTAAAACCAAGCTGATATATCTCGAAAGCCTCGGTAATCCCGCCGTCAACATTCCCGATTTCGAAGCCATCGCCGCTATTGCGCACCGACACGGCCTGCCCGTTTTTGTCGACAATACCTTCGCCACGCCATATCTTTTCCGCCCGTTGGAACACGGCGCTGACGTTGTTCTCCATTCGGCAACGAAGTTTATCGGCGGTCACGGCACGAGTTTAGGCGGCGTTATCGTGGAAAACGGGGCCTTCGACTGGGCCGGCTCGGGACGTTTTCCGGAACTCGCTTCTCCTGACGCGTCTTATGGCGGAGTCAACTTTGCCAAGGATATTCCGGATGCCGGCTTCGTGACCCGCATCCGTGCCAAAGGGCTGCGCGATCTCGGTCCCAGCATCAGTCCTTTTAACGCCTGGATCCTTCTCCAGGGAACGGAAACCTTATCGCTTCGTGTAGAACGTCACGTCGAAAACGCCCGGAAAATCGCCGCCTTCCTGGATCAGCATCCGAAAGTGGCCAAGGTAAATTACCCCTCGCTCCCGTCTTCTCCGTATAAAGCGCTGGCAGACAAGTATTTTCCGAAAGGAACGGGCTCAATTTTTTCCTTTGAACTGAAGGACGGCTTCCATGCCGCTCGTACCTTTATCGACAAGGCCGAGATATTTTCCGATCTCGCCAACGTAGGCGACTCCAAATCACTGCTCGTCCATCCGGCGTCGACGACGCATCAGCAGCTGTCGTCAGAGGCGCAGAAGGCCTGCGGCATTACGCCGGGAACGGTTCGTATCTCCGTCGGCATCGAAAATATCGATGACCTGTTGGACGATGTAAAACAAGCGTTAGATGCGATTTAGAAAATACCGGAGAGGGGAATAAAGCCATGCCGATTACGATCAAAGACGGACTAAGCGCCAGGGAAAAACTGCATCACGAAGGGATCGGCACAATTTGCCGCAGACGAGCCGTCCACCAGGATATTCGCCCGCTCCGCATCCTCGTCCTCAATCTGATGCCGCTGAAGGAGGTAACGGAGGTTCAGCTGCTGCGACTCTTAGGCGATTCACCGCTACAGGTGGAAGTCGATTTCTGTTATACGGCAACACACGCCGCCTCTCACGTCGACAATACGTATCTGGAAGAAAATTACCTGGTCTTCGCCGACATCAAAAATGATTACTACGACGGTTTTATCATTACCGGCGCGCCTGTCGAAACCCTTGACTTCACCGCCGTTGATTATTGGCCGGAAATCACCCGGTATCTGGACTGGGCAAAAACGCATGTCTTCTCTACCCTCTCTTTCTGCTGGGGCGCTCAGTCAGCGCTGTATCATTACTATCATATCGACAAACAACGCCTGCCGGAAAAGTTGTTCGGGATTTATGAATATGAGCTGACCGCCGAAAACCACCCTCTCCTGCGCGGCTTTGACGATCGCTACTTCATTCCCCAATCACGGCATACGGCAATTGACGATACTGCCGTTTACAATCGGCCGGAGCTGGAAGTACTCTCTCGCAATTCAAAAAATGGCATCAACATTATCGGTACGAAAAACTATCGCCGTTTTTTTGTCCTCGGTCATTTCGAATACGACAGGCGAACATTGGAAAGCGAATATATTCGTGATAAGCAGAAAGGACTGCCGATTGCCATACCGGAAAATTATTATCCAAATGATAACACGGAAGAAACGCCATCCTTCATCTGGTGCAGCTACGCCCACCTTTTCTATCATAACTGGTTGAACCTGGTTTACCAGGAAACGCCGTATATCGTAACCGACATGAGGGCAATATGAACGGCACGTCAAAAGCCCCCTGTCCGAAGAGAATAATCTCTTCGGACAGGGGCTTTCCAACCATACAAAATTCACCCAGTCAACTGAACCGTTGCCGGCTGCAATGCCGGTCTTACTTACTGAACATAACCTGCATGCCCTGATCTTTCATTTTTACCGAAAGCGGCTCTTTCTGCGCGCCCGTATGGGCAATACCGATCAGGCTGCCGTCCCAGGCAACAACAGTATAACTGTATCCGGGCTTAACGGGAATGGAAAAATAACCGTCGTCGTTCGTTACGGCGACATAAAACCCCGTCGAATGAACAACGCCGTCTTTCACAAAATAGCTGGATCCTTTCCCCTCCATGAGGACAACGCGGCAACGGGGCATTTCCCGGCCCGACGTATCATAGACAGTTCCCGTCACGCATTCCGAACTCGTAGGATCGTACCGGCCGCCGTCGGAACCGCTGTTGTCAATTCGCGGAACGGCACGCACATCACCGGCAGGAACCGCCTTCCCGGAAATATGGCCGTTTGTACTGCCTGTGCCGCCTATACTGCCGAGTCCGAAGGCGCCTGCACTGAGAGGCGCAAGTAAAAAGGCCGCTATACCGACTGCCGCTATAAGTTGTTTCTGTCTTTTCAACATAACCATCCTCCCTTCACGTCATTACTCATTAATATTCGCACGTCCCCGAAAGAACACAACTCTTGTCTCCATTATATCAAATAGCGTCACAGCTCTACAACGGGCAAGTTATACATTGTATGCATACATTATTTCTATACCAGTAGACACAAGGGGTCGCGCGCTATCTGCGAAAAGGAGAAGGGACGCCCCCCTTTCCGTTTTCAGATCGAACAGGCAGTCTCTGCCTGCACACCAAGATCCAACGTATATAGTATAAAATATAGTATAAAAGCAGCACTGAAATCTACAGATTCCAGTGCTGCTTGGGCGATTACACCAACTTACTTCGTACCGAAAATACGATCACCGGCGTCACCTAAGCCGGGAACGATATAGCCGTGTTCATTAAGCTTTTCATCCAAGGCCGCCACAAAGATTTTGACGTCAGGATGATCGTTATTGATCCGCTGCACGCCCTTCGGAGCGGCAACAAGACACATCAGCTTAATATGCTGAATCCCCCTGTTTTTCAACAGCGTAATGGCGGCCGAAGCGCTGCCGCCCGTTGCCAACATGGGATCGACGATAATAAAATCACGATTATCGACATCGGGAAGCTTGCAGTAATACTCGACAGGTTCCAACGTTTCCGGATCGCGGTAGAGACCGATATGTCCTACCTTTGCCGTCGGAATCAGATTGAGCATGCCCTGCACCATACCGAGACCGGCGCGAAGAACGGGAACGATCCCCAGTTTTTTGCCGCTGATCTGTTTGCCGATCATTTTCGTAATCGGCGTTTGAATTTCAACATCCTCAAGGGGCAGATCCCGGGTAATTTCATACCCCATGAGCATCGTGATCTCTTCAAGCAAATCACGAAAATCCTTCGATCCCGTTTCCACCTTGCGCATCAACGTTACTTTATGCTGAATCAGCGGATGATTCATTACTTGTACTTCCATGTATAAACTCCTTTTTCACCTGTCCGTTTATTTGTCCATCTCTTTAATCATATTGACGCGCATTTCATGCCGGCCGCCGTCAAAGCCGGTTTTCAGAAAAATACGAACGATTTCTTTCGCCAGTCCCGGCCCGATAACCCGTTCTCCCATCGTGAGAATATTGGCATCGTTATGGCGGCGACAGTATTCCGCCGAAAAGGTGTCATGGCACAAAGCCGCACGAATCCCGGACACTTTATTGGCGGCAATACCGATACCGATACCGGTACCGCAAAGCAAAATTCCCCGGTCAAATGTTCCGCAGGCTACGGCTTCGCCGACTTTTTTGGCAATTTCCGGATAATCACATCTGTCCGGCGTCAACGTACCATAGTCAGTAAAGGCAATCCCTTCTTCCGTCAGAAATGTCTTGATCTCTTCCTTCAACTTGAAACCGCCGTGATCGCTTCCGATGACTAATTTCATAGGATGAGCCTCCTTTATGATGATTGATTTTATTATACCATCTTGTTTACAGCACGACAACATGACCGCCGGCAGCCTTACCCATGCGGTTCATAATAGCCGCACCCAGTCCGTCCTCATCGACGCCTTCGGCCAGGATCAGGTCGACGGGGTGGGAGTCAAAGAAAAGAAGCCCGCCGTACAGTTGATTGGCTAACGCCGCTTTATCGCCCCGATTGCCCCAGATATAACAGTTCTCCTGCGGCAGGACTGCCGCCGTCTCACTGCTGACGAGGTAACCGATACGCTTTCCCGCCGTTTCCCGGCGCTGCGCCGCAATCGCCGCCGCCACCGCTTCACCGCTGCCGACATAAACGATCATCGCTGCTGCCGGCGCATAATGACGGTATTTCATCCCCGGCGCCTTCGGTACGCCGGCAGTACCGCTCAACGCCGTATCGACCAAAACCCGTTCCGCCACTTCACCGAGCATGGCCGCCGTGACACCGCCGGGCCGCAAAATCGTCACAGTCCGTTCATCGGTACATTCCACGATCGTCGACTCCACGCCGATATGACAGGGACCGCCGTCAATAATCATATCTACACGGCCTTCCATGTCATGCGCCGCTTCCGCCGCCGTCGTCGGGCTCGGCCGGCCTGACAGATTGGCACTGGGACCGGCCACGGGAACACCGGCACTCCGCAGAAATGCCCGGGCAACAGCGTGATCAGGACAGCGCAGCGCTACCGTATCTAAGCCGCCGGTAGCTGCATCCGGCACATTGGGACGACGCGGAAAAATAACGGTCAACGGCCCCGGCCAAAATCGATCCAGCAAGGCTTCGGCGAGAGGCGGCAGCTCTCTGGCCACTTGCATGACCCCTTTTTTATCCGGCACCGTCAAGATCAGCGGATTGTCGCTGGGACGTCCCTTGGCCGTGTAAATGCTGCGGCAGGCATCACCGTCAAGACCGTTTGCGCCGATACCGTAAACGGTTTCCGTCGGAAAAACGACAAGGCCGCCGGCGCGAATAATTCGCCCTGCTTCGTTTAGGCTTTCCCGATCCCGTTCAACATCTGTAATGCGTACTATCTTCGTCTTTTTCATCATATTCGCTCTTTTCGCTGCCAAATAAGAACCCGTTCGATACCGCCGTAATCGGGAATCACCGTCACTTCGGAATAGTTCCCGACAGCGGCAAAAATAGCGGCAACAGCCTGGCGCTGACCGCTGCCGATTTCAACGGCGCAATGGCCGCCGGGTTTCAAGTGCTCCGCCATGACGGCCGCCAGGCGCCGATAAACGGCGAGCCCGTCAGGGCCGCCGAAAAGCGCCAATTGCGGATCGTGTCTCACTTCCGGCTCCAACGCCGCCATATCGCCGGCCGTCAGATACGGCGGATTGGAAAGTATCCAATCGAAAGTCTGCGTGCCGACTGCCGCCGTTAAATCGCTTTCCTGCCATCGTACTTGCGGCAGATCAAGGGCGGCGCCGTTTTTTGCGGCAACGGCCAGCGCTGCCGCCGAAATATCGACACCGAGCCCCGTTGCCTGCGGCAAATAGTGACAAATGCTGAGAACAATGGCGCCGCTGCCCGTGCCGATGTCCAAAACGGCCGCCGTAGAGTCACGCGGTTCCCGTTCCAAAACCGCTTCAACGAGAAGCTCCGTCTCCGGCCGCGGGACAAGAACATTTTCCGTTACGGAAAATTTGAGCCCCATAAACGACTTGGTTCCGAGAAGATGAGCAACGGAAAACCGCTGTCCCCGCTTCCTGACCAGTTCGCGGTAAGCCGCTAACTCTCCCGTCGACAAAGGTTCATCATAATGGGCGTATAAGTAAATGCGTTCTTTTTGAAGGACATGGGCAAGAAGAAGCTCCGCATCAAGACGGGCCGTATCAATTCCTTTGGCGGCAAAAAAACGCTGTGTCCACTGCAAAAGAGCGCCGATCGTCCAAAGCTCAGTCATTGGCTTCGGCTTCTTTCATCAATTCGGCACGACGCGCTTCCGCCAAAGCTTGGACGAATTCATCGATTTCACCGTTCAACACGCTTTCCAATTTATAGAGAGTCACGTTAACGCGGTGATCCGTTACCCTTCCCTGCGGATAGTTATACGTACGGATCCGTTCGCTGCGGTCGCCGGTACCGACCTGACTGCGCCGCGTTTCCGTTACTTCGGCAGTCGCTTCCTGTTGCGCTTTGTCCAGCAGGCGCGCCTTCAAGACTCGCACCGCTTTCGCCCGGTTTTCGAGCTGTGACCGTTCATCCTGACATTCGACGACAATCCCCGTCGGAATATGCGTCATACGCACGGCGGAAGACGTCTTGTTGACATGCTGGCCGCCGGCGCCGCTGGAACGGAAATAATCCGTTCTCACGTCATCCATATTCAGTTCGACCTCGACATCTTCCGCTTCCGGTAAAACGGCAACCGTCGCCGTCGACGTGTGAATCCGGCCGCCCGCTTCCGTAACGGGGACGCGCTGCACGCGGTGAACGCCGGATTCGTATTTCAGCTTACCGTACACACCGTTCCCTTCAACGGAAAAGATGACTTCCTTAACCCCCCCCAGCTCCGGCGCATTGGAACTGATAATGCTCGCCTTCCAGCCCTTTTGCTTTTCAATATATTTCGAATACATGCGGAAAAGATCGCCGGCAAACAACGCCGCTTCATCACCGCCGGCGCCGCCGCGAATTTCCATAATAATATTTTTATCGTCATGCGGATCTTTCGGCAGCATGAGCATGTGCAGTTCATCTTCCAGCGCATCCCGTTCTTTTTCAAGGGCGATCAGTTCTTCCTTGGCCATTGCCGCCAGTTCTTCATCACTGCCATTGTCGGCAAGAATATCCTTATCGCCGTCAATCGCCGCCGTTACCTCCTTATACTTGCGAAAAGCCGCGACGAGAGGCGTCAATGCGGCATGTTCACGTGTCAGGCGCTGCCATTCATCTTGCCTGGCAATAACGGACGGATCACTGATACGCTGCTCCAAATCGATGAATTTATTTTCTACTGCCCGTACCTTATCAATAAACACCAACGGTTCCTCACTTTCAAATATCAGATCGATTGCTCCCGCACTGTTGCGGCAAAAGCCGTTTCTGTCACTTCTTTTTCCGCCGGCTTCGCCGCTTCTAACGCGCTGATCGCCACTTCTATCTGGTCGGCATGGGGTTCGCGCGTTGTCAGGTACTGAAGCCACAAACCCGGTTTGAACAAAGCCGCGACAAGCGGATTTTCCGTACGACTTGCCAAGCGGATCATTTCATAGCTGATACCGGCGACAACCGGCATCAGTACGACGCGCGACAGAATCCGTACCGGCAAAGACGGCCAGCCTAAGAATGCGAAGACAAAGATGGAAACGACCATGACAATCAGCAGAAAATTCGTACCGCACCGCGGATGCAAACGACTCTGTTTACGTACATTCTCTACTGTCAACGCCAAGCCGGACTCGTATGCCCATATCGTCTTATGCTCGGCGCCGTGATATTCGAAAACACGGCGAATATCGCCGGTCAGGGATATCCCCCAAATATAGAGCAGGAAAACGACCAACCGCAGAACGCCTTCAACGATGTTCAGACGAAAAGGATCCGACGCAACGCCGGGAATAAATTTTGCACCGAACGTCGGAACGACGACAAAAAAGACGATGGCCAGTGCAGCGGAAAAGAGCATGGTAAGCGCTATCTGCCGATCGCTCATCTGCTCATCTTCTTCTCCAGACGCCTGGGCCGAGTATGATAAACTGCGCATGCCGTACACCAACGATTCACCCAACGCTACGGAGCCGCGCAGAAAAGGCTTCTTCAAGATTGGAAAGCGATCACCGACGGAACGGATCGGATCCTTTTTCACCGTAATTTCTCCAGACGGCGTCCGCACGGCAGTCGCTATATATTCAGGGCCACGCATCATTACGCCTTCAATAACGGCTTGGCCGCCTACATATATCGGTTTCTTCATACAAAAATCCCTTCTGCATACAAATAGAGCAGAGCATTGCTGCTCTGCCGTCCACTTGTATTGCCGCTATTCAGCTGTTTAGCCTTTTTTACCATAACGTTTATTAAACTGTTCGATACGGCCGCGGGCCGCCTGGGCACGCTGCTGACCCGTAAAGAACGGATGGCATTTCGAGCAAATTTCCACGCGCAGTTCAGATGCTGTTGAACCGGTTTCAAACGTATTGCCGCATGCGCATGTTACAACGGCTTTACCGTACTTCGGATGGATTCCTTCCTTCACCACTCACACCTCTTCTCATCACTCATTCAAAACCTATGCTGATATAGTATAGCATAAGCGTCGCCGCTTTGCAAGAATCAGGCGACGTTTTTCGCAAGGCATGCTGCGCCAATGGCTGCCGGCAAATCGCTACCGTCACTGCAAGATGACATCGCCCTTCCCCAGCATACCCGACAGGCGTTCCTGCAAATCCCGTCCCGGCGTGATCCAATACTGTTTATCGGCAAGGATCGTCCGCCGGCTGCCGGCAAAGTGAAAATACACCTTCACACTGCCGGGGTATTCACGCAAAACGCCGGCAACCTCTTCGGCAAAATTCGTCCGTTCCAAATGCGCCGGAATCTTGATGAACAATTTGCTTCCGTCACCTGCTTTCCATTCCGTTCCGGGCAAAGGCGCCTGCCGGTGCGGCAGTTGCCGCGCCGCGTCTTTCGCTGCCGCCAGCGGCCGGATCTCATCGGCAACGATCTGCACGGCATCATCGGTAATATCCGCTTTGCCGCGAACAGCAACCGCCATGTCGACAGTCGTCATGTTCAGACAGCGTTCATAAACACGCGGAAAGACGACGACCGTAACGGCGTGCGTAAAATCTTCGACAGTAAGGATAGCCATCTGCTCATTGCGCTTCGTCAGCACCTGGCGCCGCGCCGTAACCAGGCCGCCGATACTGATCGACTTGCCGTCATAAGTCTCTCCGTCTTCCGCATATAATGCGGCCAACGGCGTAACCGCCTTCATTTCCTTTTCATACGCATTCAACGGGTGACCGCTGAAATAAAAGCCGTCATATTCTTTTTCCATGGCCAGGCGCATGTCCATCGGATACTCATCGATATCAGGATATTCCAGTTCCGTTACGGCCGCCACCTCATCGGTATCAAAGAGTCCCATTTGTCCCGAAGCCGTATCCTTCTGGCAAATGGCGCCGAGCGACATGGCCTGATCGATGACGGCCATCAGCTGCGACCGCTTTTTGCCGAACGAATCCATGGCGCCGCACTTGATCAAACTCTCAATGGCCCGGTGATTGACGACACGGGCGTCGACACGGCTGCAAAAATCGCTGAGCGACGTGAAGGCGCCTCCTTTCGTCCGCGTCTCAATAATCGTTTGGATCGCATGTTCGCCGACGCTCTTGACACCGGCCAAGCCGAAACGGATATTTCCGTCCTGGACGGAAAACATGGCCATACTGGCATTAACGTCCGGTGACAGGACCGCCACGCCGTGACGGCGACATTCGGCAACGTAATAGCTGATCTTGCTGACGTCATTGATCATGCTCGTCATCGTAGCCGCCATGAACTCCGGCCGATAGTGCGCCTTTAAATACGCTGTCTGCCAGGCTACGTAGGCATAGGCGGCGGAATGCGATTTATTGAAACCGTAACCGGCGAAATAAATCATCAGATCGAACACCTTGTTGGCAATCTCCTGATCAATCCCCTTGGTTTCAGTCCCCGCCAGAAAGGCTTCGCGCTGAGCCTTCAGAATATACTCTTTCTTCTTGCCCATGGCCCGCCGCAGCAGGTCGGCCTGCCCCAGACTGAAACCGCCCATAACCGAAGCGATTTGCATGACCTGTTCCTGATAAAGGATGACGCCGTACGTATCACGCAGAATCGGTTCCAGAAGGGGGTGCAGGTAAGTAACCGTTTTTTCTCCATGACTGCCTTTGATAAAATCGTCGACCATGCCGCTGCCCAACGGCCCCGGGCGATAGAGCGCCACCAGCGGGATCATATCTTCAAAATGCTGCGGCGCCAAGTCTTTTACCAAATTGGTAATTCCCGTCGATTCCATTTGAAAGACGCCGGCCGTATCGCCTTCCGTCAATAAGGCGCACGTTGCCTGATCATCAAGGGGAAGGGCGTCGATATCCAAGTCCACATGACGGCTCTGCTTGATGAGCTTGACCGTATCACCGATAACGGTCAACGTCCGCAAACCGAGAAAGTCCATCTTCAACAGGCCCAGTTCCTCGACGATATCTTTATCGTACTGCGTCGTCAAATAGCCTTCTTTCGAATACTGCATCGGCACATAATCATCGACAGGCGCCGCCGAAATCACGACACCGGCGGCATGAGTCGAAGAATGTCGCACAAGTCCTTCCAGCGCTTTGCCGAAATTGACGAGGCGCTGTACTTCCGGCTTCGTTTCGTATTCATTCCGAAATTCCCTGCTGATTTTCAACGCCTTGTCCAATGTGATTCCCAGCTCGTTCGGTACCATTTTCATAATACGGTTGACCTCACTGAGGGGAATATTCAGGACTCTGCCGACATCCCGCAGAACCGCCCGGGCCGCCAGCGTACCGAAGGTGATGATCTGCGCCACATGATCTTTGCCGTATTTTCGCGTCACATAATCAATAATCCGACTGCGGTTTTCATAACAGAAATCCATATCGATATCAGGCATGGTCACCCGTTCCGGATTGAGAAAGCGTTCGAAGAGAAGATCATATTGCAGCGGATCGAGTCCTGTGATCCCCAGCAAATAGGCGACGACGGAACCGGCTGCCGAACCGCGACCGGGTCCGACGGGAATAGCGTGATCCCGGGCATATTTGACATAATCCCAGACAATGAGAAAATATGACGGAAATCCCATATCACTGATAACGCCCAACTCATAATCAAGACGTTGACGCACTGCAGCCGTAACCGGCTTGTACCTGACCGGCAGCGCCGCTTCGCAAAGCTTGCGCAAATACGTCTCATCCGTCTCGCCTTGAGGTACGGGAAACTGCGGCAGGTGACGTTCGTCAAAATTAATTTCGACATTGCATTTTTCGGCAATCTCCAAAGTCGTATCCAACGCTTCCGGCAAATCCGGAAAAAGCCGTTCCATTTCATCGCCGCTTTTCATGTAAAACTCCTGATTGGCAAAGCGGAAATGATTCGGATCATCCAACGTGCTGGCCGTAGAAATACAAAGTTTTACTTCCTGCGCCGCTGCATCTTCCTTGTTCAGGTAGTGAAAATCATTGGTCGCCACCAGTTTCACACCGTATTCCTCCGACCAATTTCGGAAAACGCTGCGAACCGTCGCCTCTTCAGGCAGGCCATGATTCTGGACTTCCAAGTAAAAATCATCTTTGCCGAAGATGGCGATCATCCGTTCCAACACCCGTCTGGCACCGGCTTCGTTATGATTGAGGATCTCCTGCTGTATCTGCCCTTCAATGCAGGCGCTCAGCGCCAAAAGCCCCGTATGGTGCTGCTCCAGCAAATCATAGTCCACACGAGGACGATGATAGCTGTTTTCCCCGTCAACAAAGCCCTTCGATACGATCTTGACAAGATTTTGGTAGCCTTCTTTCGTCTTGGCCAGCAAGATCAGGTGGCAGAGCCGTTCCTTTCCCTTCTGCTCAAAGCGACTGCCGCGCGTCATATACACTTCACAGCCTAAAAGCGGCTTGATGCCCTGCGCCTTCGCTTCCTTGTACAACGAAATGACGCCGTACATGTTGCCATGATCCGTAATCGCTACGGCCGGCATCTCCAGTTCCTTGGCCTTGGCTACCATTTCCGGAATGCGCGTCAAGCCGTCAAAAAGACTGTATTGTGTATGGTTATGTAAATGTACAAACCGTCTCATCTGCTTGCTCCTTCAACAAAAAATACTGCCTGCAGCCTTTCTTTTCCCGTCCTGTAAAACACGGTAACGCATACGCCACTGCCGCGGCTTTTTCTCCGCCGGCTGTGCGCATGATACCGGCGCAGCGGCATCACAAACGATATGTAAAGGAACGTATGCTGACAGGAAAATTCTCCATCGACAACGTTCCGGCACACGCCCCAAGTCGGTCCGATCCTCGAGCGTATCGTCACCTTACGGTCTTCCCCGGTTATCGCGGAAAATACGGCGGGAACGAAGGGCTTCTACTTGACAAGACCTAGTAAATCAAGTAAAATAATAACGTTAACGGGACGTGGCGCAGCTTGGTAGCGCGCTTCCTTGGGGTGGAAGAGGTCGCGAGTTCAAATCTCGCCGTTCCGACCAGTAATTACGCCATCGGCAGCAATGCCGGAGGCGTAATTTTTTTGTTTGGAATAGATGCTGAAACAGCGTCGGACGCAAGCGGAACGGGGAGAACGACCTGTCCGTACGCGACCTCATGTCCTTCCTTCGTCGAAACAGGAACTCCACCTTATTGCGGCGTATCATCCAATTCTTCAACGATACGCACGCCGTACCGTACACATTCCTCGCAGGAGCAAAGCGGTTGGCCGCTGTCAATACCTTTTAAGACACGGCAAACCGTCGCACCGGACAAGGCCTTAAACCGTCGCTGCAATTGCTGTGCCCGTTTCCTCGCCGTACGTTTATCCGTCACCGCCAATCCCGCCACCATCACGGCGCCGCAAAGAGCGCCGCACGTTTCTTCCGTCGTCGCCATACCGCCGCCGAAGCCGGACCCAAGTCGCTGTAAAATCGTCTCGGACAATCCCGTTTTCTCTTTAAAAGCCAACAATACGGACTGGCAGCAATTATTCCCCTGATGTTTATACGCCAAAGCCAATTCTTCCTTTGTCATTGCCATCACGCCTCCTGCAATACAGTATATCGTTATCGTATCAAATATGCGTTGTCAATACAAACATTCCGTGACTTTTCCGCCGGCTCCGCCGCTTCATCAAAAAAAGAGACTGCATTTTCTTGCCAAAATACAGTCTCTCTCAGCCATCCCGCTATCCGTTATCTGCCGCCAGCTTCTGCCGGCGCTCCTTGAAAAACGGCAGCGCGACTTCTGGGAATAAAGCGAAACTTAAAACGTCTTCCGGCGAAGCGTCGGAAAATCCCTCTGCCGCCAAAGCCTGCCTTGCTTTATCTAATTCCGGTTCCAAATCATCGGCAGGCCGGTAGTCGATTACCGGCTCGTCACCGATGCAGAGTTTGCGGAACTCGTCGGTAATCGTCCCGGGTACACGGCCGTATTTACCGCGCACAATATCACGAACTTCGTTCGTGATCATTTTATAACGGCCGAACAGGACATTCAACGCCGCCGCCGAACCGGTAATCTGGCTGGTCGGCGTAACCAGCGGCGGATACCCGAGATCGCGGCGCACATTTGGCATTTCTGCCAGCACCTCATCAAAACGATCTTCCTGCCCCTGATCCTTTAATTGATTGTATAAATTCGTCAACATGCCTCCCGGGATCTGGTATTTGCGGACAGCCGGATTAATCTGGCTCGGCATGGTCAGCTTAAATTCATCAGCCAATTCCTTGCGCACCGTTTTGAAATGGTCCGCCAAAGGCCAGAGCCGTTCCGTATCAATACCGGTATCATAAATGCTGTTCTGCAACGCCATGACCATCGATTCCGTTGCAGGCTGACTGGTCACCTCGCCAAAGGGCGACAACGCCGTATCGATAATATCCACGCCGGCTTCAATAGCCTTCATGTACGTCATTTCACCAAAACCGCAGGTACAATGCGTATGCAATTCAATCGGAACGTGAAGATTTTTTTTCAACATGCGCACGAGGTTATACGCATCATACGGCGACAGGAGTCCGGACATGTCCTTGATGCAAAGAGAATCGACGCCCATTTCCTGCAATTCGATCGCCACATTCGTAAACATCTCCATCGTGTGGATCGGACTGATCGTATAGACCATGGCACCCTGTACGTGTACCGCCTTGGTATCGTTAGCCGCACGAATCGCCGCTTCCATATTGCGCGGATCGTTAAGGGCATCAAAAACACGGATAATGTCGATCCCGTTATCAACGGCGCGATTGACGAACTCGTACACCAGATCATCGGCATAATGACGATATCCGAGCACGTTCTGTCCCCGAAAAAGCATTTGCAGCGGCGTCTTTTTTACATACTTTTTCAACGTCCGCAATCGTTCCCAGGGATCTTCGCCAAGAAAACGCATGCACGTATCAAAAGTCGCGCCGCCCCAGCATTCCAACGCATTGTAACCGACTTCATCCATGGCCTCCAGAACGGGCAGCATCTGTTGTATCCGCATGCGTGTTGCGGCGATTGATTGGTGACCGTCGCGCAGGACCGTCTCCGTGATCTTAACTCTTGCCATTCAAAATCCTCCAATATGCCTAGCATACAACCAACTATTAGTATATGGTCTTAAATCATAATTATGATTATTATACCACATTTTACGCAAAAGAGAAGGCATAGATAACTGCGACTCAATACCATAAACGCATGTAAAAGCGCTGTCCCCATGTAAGGGAACAGCGCCAACCACTACCTTAGACTCAATTTGTGGGCAAACCGCTAATCCAACGTACCCTTATCGGGTGTAACGGAAATTCCCTGTGCTCCTTCCAATTCCAACCAGGAGTTGACGATGACGGAACGCAGAATAATTCGAATGGAATCATACCCTTGTTTGACAGTCAGCTTGTCCGTATACCAGATACGGACGCCGTCAACAATTTCACACTGATAGTTTGCCTCATTTTTCACTTCACCCAATGTAATTTGAGGGATATAGCTACCCCAAATACGATCGCCGACACAGGAACATCCGCCGCCGGCAGGCTCAAAGGAATGCGTTATGATAATATCCGCATGCCGTTTTGTTACATACGCTCTTGCCTTATCTGTTAACGTGAACATACACGTTCCCCCCTATGTTGAAAAGGATCCTGTCGGAACACGGGCCCTGCTGCAATCAATAGCCTATAGCAAGTGCTGTGTTCATCTTATCCCTTTCCGGCTGCGTCGGCATTGACCAGTGCTTCATACACCTCTTCAGCCGTAATGTTCGGGCGGACATTTTTAGTAAATTGAGCAGGCGCACAAGCTGCTTCAGCCACCTGTCTAAGTTCCGTCTCGCTGACGGAAGACACGCCCAAATCGGCGAAAGACGCCGGAAGTCCTACTTTACGGATGTATTGCAATACAGTATCCCACTCCTCTTGCGGAGCTTTTTCCAATTGCAGTTGCACCAACAAACCGAAGGCTACTTTTTCGCCATGCGAACTGGCATGCGTTTGGGGCATGAAAACCAAGCTGTCATTAATGGCATGGGCAGCCGCTAAACCGCCGCATTCAAAGCCGACGCCGCTCAAATACACGCAAGCTTCAACGACCGCTTCCAACGCGTTTGTAACCTGATGACGTTCCACTGCCGCCAAAGCTTCTTCTGAATATTTCAATAACGTCTGATAACACAGTTCCGCCAATGTCAGCGCCGTCATGGAACAGGTACCGCGAGCCATCGTTTTCGCGCCGCTGCGGTAACAGGCACGGGCTTCAAAGTAAGTGGATAACGCATCCCCCATTCCTGAAACCAGATACTTTTTCGGCGCTGCAGCAATGACGCCGGTATCGACTAAAACCATATCCGGATTGCGTTTCATCATCAGCGCCTTGATCACTGCGCCTTCTTCATTATAAATAACAGCGACGCCGGCGCAAGGAGAATCATTGGAAGCGATCGTCGGAACGATGACGACCGGTATGCCGCCCAAGTTCGTGCCCACCGCTTTTGCCGTATCAATCGCCTTGCCGCCGCCGGCGCCGATAACGGCATCACAGCCTTCGCTTTCGGCTGTGTTCATCGCCGCTTCGATAGCCGCTTTTGAACACTCGCCGCCAAACTCGTAGTAGGAGAGCTCTTTTCCCGCCTCCTGCAGCGACCGGGCAATACGAGAACCGACTCTTTTCTTATTGTTGGGCGAACAAATGAGCAAGAACTTCGTTCCCATTTTCTTGACATATTTGCCCAGCTTGTCCAATTCCCCTTCGCCCTGGACATACAATCCGGGGCCCTTCAATCCTATTGTCATCTGAACCTCTTTTCTGAATCCGTAGTCGTTCCGCCTTACCCCTCCGCAGTCAAGACTGCAAGCCAGGCCATTCCCGAAGACGCAAGGTCAGCCGATAAGCATCTTCCCCGACCCGGTATAAAAGGAAATCCCGATTTTCCTCAGTACACGGGATATTTTCCTCCATACCGCCGTTTAATTGTCTATGACAAATCTCATTTAACTCGGAAAAAATACTTTTCACACCGGCCTCACCGAATCCCGCTTTTTTTACTATCTTGTCAAAATGAGCTTTATCTTCGTCAGTATACTTGAAAATCGTACACCACCAGTGGAGTAACTCCGCTTCGCTCAATCCGGTTTTCTCCCGGATCAATTCCTTCTGGGCCGCCAATACCAACAGCAAGCAGGATAGGTAAGATTTGACGACAACCGGCACCGCATCTTTCACCTTGGCGAAATATCGCCGATGCGCCCAATAGCCGCTGAAGGTCAAGTCATTCTTGACCAGCAATTCTTTGATCCCATCATTGGCCGATACGGCACAAACCATAAAGAAGCGTTTCATGCCTTCATTAGCAGCGTGATTTCGCGCATTCATCATACATTTTTTCACAAAAAACTCACAAATCTCTGTCGTATTTGAATTCGTTAATTTTCTTAATAAATCACCATAATACTGCATACCTATGACCTCCGGGAAAAAACCTTATCGATTACCTGCTGCTTCTTCCTGTTCCAATTCCTTCTTGGCCGATATATTGAACAACGGATCGCTCTTTAAATTGTATTTGCTCAACTGGCGCTTAAACAGGTTTTTGCCGTATACCAGAATGCATAAGATGATCCCTACGCACAAAGCATAGGCCGCGCCGCGCGAAACCAGCACGCCGCCGATAACGCCGGCTACGCCCAAATCATTGAACGTCTTGGCTCTCAAGACGCCGACACGGACAGCAACATATCCCTGAATCAACATAGTCAGTGCCAAGGCAATCGGCAAGACCGGTTTAACGAAGCTTACGATCGGAGATAACCAATAACCGGTAAACGTTCCCAAACGGAATGAAGCGACACCGCCAATCAGACTGTCCATCGCATCACGTCCGTGTTTATACCGTTCGCAAATAACGACTTGCATTGCCGCCCACAGCGGTCCGCACATGGAAATATCGGGGCCAAAAAGGGACATCAGCGTATTGCGGACGCCGACGATGACATTGTTCCTGTTGGCGTCGAAATGGACATTTTCGTCACCGTCGCGATACTCACGCGCTTCATCAATCAGTGCGTCGGCCTGGATCAACTCGCCGAACAAAACGACATAAACGGCAACGACCAACGGAATAGCTGCGACATAGTAGCTCATGGCCGGGAACCCTATGCGATCGGCAAAGGGACTCCATTGCGTAAAGACTTCATAAAATTGCGGATGCGTAACCCCCCATTCGATCGTCGGCCAAGGCAATTCTCCTACGATCGGCGCAATGAGGACAGCCAACAACATAGCCGGTAATAACCCCAAATCCGAAATGATCTGGAATGCCTTGTTGGACTTCATGATTTTCTTAAAATGATTACTGAAGGACAGATAGAAAGCAAAGCCGACGGCAATAGCAATGGTCCATGGATACTTATCAAAACTGCCTCCCGTATTGAATACCAAACGGACAGCAGCAATACTGGCACCGATCAGGATACCTGCCTTCAGCGCATCTGGAACCATATCGACGACACGTTTCGCCAGCCCTGTAGCTCCCAAGAGGAAGGTAACAATCCCCAATTCCATTTCAAACGCGATCAGTGCATGCATCCGTTCCACACCTTCTGCCGGAAACGATTGCAGCCACAAGAGCAATAATGGGATAGCCGGAGTAATCCAGCCGGGAACGACAGGGTCACCTAAGTGAGCATGCCAACAATACAGAAAACCGTTCATGATAACAATCGTAATCGCCACTTCAAAGGGCATGCCCAAATATTCCTGCAGCACGGGGATGATGCCGAGACATACGGCACACAGTAATAGCCCCTGTACATAGTCGGGCCATTCAAAACGATAATGGATGAAAGGCAACCGGAACGTCAACTTAAAAAGATGTAAATTAATTCCCGGTTGAATTTCCCCTTCTTTCCTTTTATAAACGGGACCAAATATGATGAACTCCACCTCCATAACAGTGAGTGATAAAGCCTGTCAAATAAAACACAAAGAGACACTGCAGCAATCAATCAATAATTCCGATTACGTACAAAAGATTAATTGCCGTAGCATCTCTTTACGAAAAACGCAATCAAATTATTCAAATGTACAATGGAACCTGTTTTCAAATTCTGTAATCAAATCTGCGCGAAAATCGGGATGAGCAATATTAATCAAGGCTCTGGCGCGCTGTTTTAAGGTCTTTCCCTTGAGCGCTGCAATACCGAATTCCGTAACGACATAATCAATATCATTCCGTGAAGTGGTCACCGCTGCGCCATGATCCAAAAAGGCGCAAATTTTCGAGACCTTTCCATGACCTGCCGTAGACGGCATGGCAATGACGGCCCGGCCGTTTCTGGCACGTGAAGCGCCGCGCACAAAATCAACTTGGCCGCCGACGCCGCTGAACTGGCGGCTGCCGATCATTTCCGCATTGGCTTGTCCCATGAGATCCACTTGCAATGCAGAGTTAATGCAGACAACGTTATCCAATTGAGAAACGACAAAGGGATCGTTCGTATAATCGACAGGTTTGATAATGACATCACAATTGTGGTCGACAAAATCGTACAGCTTCTTCGTTCCCATCAGGAAATTAGCAACGAATTTTCCTTTGTCGATTTCCTTTTCGCTGTTGGTGATCACACCTTTAGCCGCCAAATCGACAACGCCGTCCGAAAACATTTCGGAATGGATACCGAGATTTTTCTTTTCTCCCAAAAAAGACAGCACGGCATCCGGAATCGCGCCGATCCCCAACTGCAACGTATCGCCGTCTTGAATCAAGGACGCCACGTATTCACCGATCTTCTTTTCCGTTTCCCCGATCTTGGGCGGCTGCAATTCAATCAGCTCTTCGTCACAAGGAATGAGAAAATCGATGTCCTTAACGTTGATGCTGTTTCCGTACGTATACGGCATATGGGAATTGATCTGCGCGATTTTCAACGTCGCCGCTTCTGCGGCGGCCTGGGTATAGTCAACGGAAATACCGTAGCTGCAATTACCTTCTTCATCAGGTGGAGACAACTGCAAAAAAGCTACGTCAACGGGAATGGTTCTGTTTCTGAACATTTTAGGCACTTCATGGAAAAACACGGGCGTATAATCTGCTCTTCCTTCTTCGACAGCCTTACGGGTCGAACCGCCTACAAACAAGGCGTTATGGCGAAAATGCGCTTCCATCCCCGGCTGGCAGTATGGCGCCGTTCCCATGGCCACCATATGCAGGATTTCAACGTTTTCCAATCGATCAGCCTGCGCAACCAGGGCGTTCGTAAGACATTGGGATTCTCCGCAAGCATGGGTAAACGCGATCTTATCACCTGACTTAACATGACTTATCGCCTCGTCAGCCGTGACGATCTTACTGGCATAAACTTCTTTCCAATCTTTCACTCGAACAACCTTCTTTCTGATTTCCTGCGAGCCTGTAGCTGCAGCGGAGGAGGAACGAACTGCAGCTGCGACTTATGATATACAGGAGACAATGTTATTCCTTGATTTGTGCAATCGACTTGGCCAATTCTTTCTTCATCTTCAAATTGCCTTGACGGGAAATCATGATCCGCTGAGCCTGCGGCGATCCGGCTCCGTGCATGGATTCCGTACGATAACCGACGGCAGCCGTTCCTAAGCAGAGATTTTCAATAAGGCGCAAAATTTTGAGACGATTTTCGGTCGTCACGCTGTTGACACCACGAAGATACTTATCGACATACGGTCCGATCTTCGGATCCTTTAAATCTTTTTCCGACGGAGCCGTGACCATTAAACCGCCGGCAATATCTTCCGCCAAACGGACGATTTCATAGGGGAATCTCGTTACATTCTGTTTGCAAACGTTTGCCAGGAGTAAATCGATCAGGTAGTTTCCTGATTCCGTTTTCGTCCCAAGGGCGGAACAAGCAATACCGCAAGCAAAGAGCGTTTCATTCAGATGCTGCATTTCGATGATCTTATCTTTCACGTGAGAAGCTTTCGGGCAACCGTTATAATCGGCGGCAACGGCAGCGGCACCGATCAAAACGTCACCTACGCCAACTTTGCAACCGCCATACGATTGGCGATGGTATCCGGCAAACCGTTCAACCAGAACGCCGGCATATTCAAATTCGCCGTTCAGGAAAATCCGATCATTCGGAATGAATACGTTATCAAAAATAACCAGAGCTTCTGTACCGCCGAATTCGGGGTTCCCCGTATCCATAACGGCGCCTTCCAATTTTCTCGTGTCGCACGACTGACGGCCAACAATCATGAAAATACCTTTTTCATCGGTCGGGCAAGCAAATGACACGGCATATTCTTTATCATCTTCGCCCATGGAAATGGTCGGCATGACAATGACTTCATGGGAATTGATGAAACCGGTCTGATGCGCTTTGGCACCGCGTACGACAATACCGTCATCGCGGCGTTCCACAACATGAAGGAACATGTCCGGATCGGCTTGTGCATGAGGGGCCAGGCCGCGATCACCTTTCGGATCCGTCATGGCGCCGTCAACGGTAAGGTCATTTTCCTGGACATATTTCAGGAAATTCATAAAATTTTCATGGTATTTCGTGCCATATTTCTTATCAATATCAAAAGTAGTTGAATAAACGGCATTAAAAGCGTCCATACCGACGCAGCGCTGGAAACATGCAGCCGTTTTTTGTCCCAGAAGTCTCTGCATCTTTACTTTATTCATCAAATCCTCCGTACTTTGATGAATATGTGTAAACCGGTTTACCCGTTCTCCCGTGTAAGGTGACACGGCCGTCATCAAATCCTGGTATTCAGGTAATTGGGCCAGATCATACGTCATTTTCACGGAATTCAAAGACGGACGTAAAATCGGATCATCTACCGGACACTCTACCTTTTTGCCGAACATGTACACTTGCAAATTCAATTTTCTCATACTTTCAACATATTGTTCTCCGGTCATTAACATAATAAATCATCCTCTCTAATAAAAACGTAAAAGTATACCAAATTTCACAC
Organism: Megasphaera vaginalis (ex Srinivasan et al. 2021); assembly: GCF_000478965.1. NCBI lineage: Bacteria > Bacillati > Bacillota > Negativicutes > Veillonellales > Veillonellaceae > Megasphaera > Megasphaera vaginalis (ex Srinivasan et al. 2021). The sequence continues at coordinate 22,420 of NZ_AWXA01000034.1, read as the reverse complement.
CAGAAGTGCGCTCACTTTTTATACTAGCAAAAACTGTGCCAACCGTTCGGGATTCCAGGAACTTCCTTGAATATTTACATAATACATATCATTAATACGCGTATCGTTATCTGCGAAATACATCATGGCCGAATTTTATAATTTCAAATTTTGAATTCAAATTGGTTAAGATGAAGTCCATTTTTTCCATATTTTTTTCAACCAACATTCGTCTGTTGCATTTTTAGAACATAAAACGTTTATCTTTTGTTCCATTTTTGAAACAATGATATTCCGTTTTTTTTACCCTCTCTTTATTTTGATTGTTCTTCTCGTTTTATTACCAATTTTGACGCAAAACAGTCCATCTTATCGTAATGATCCGAGTTGTCTCCTATTTGTTTTTGGCATGATTTTTACACATAATATTGGTAGACATAATATTGGTAGTATCTATTTGAAAGGAGTGACTACTATGACCCCTACGCTCAATGATATTGAAACCGTTTTAGAACGGCAGATCCGACCGATTCTGGCCAACCACCACGGAGATGTTGCCGTCGTCGATTATACGGACCACGTTTTGCGCATCCGCTTAACGGGCAGGTGCAGCGCCTGTCCGTCAGCGCTCTTGACAACGGAAGAAATCATCGCTGCAAAAGTTAAAGAGTATTTGCCGCAGATCCGTGATGTCATCTTAGTATCCGGTGTCAGCGATGATCTGATTTCTCAAGCCAAGTCTTTATTGGCACATCATTCGAGGCCTTAATATGAAAGTCGGCATAAAATACTGCGGCGGCTGCAATTGCCGGTATGATCGGGCGAAGGAAGTAAAAAAGCTGATAACTGCTTTTCCCGATCACGAATTCACGTATGAAGCGACCCCTGAAAACATCTGTGATATCTGGCTTATCGTTTGTGGCTGCATCACCGCCTGCGCTGCATATAGCGACTTAGTGTACATAAAGAGAATATTTATCATTCACAGACCTCAGGATTTTATTCCCGTTGTTTCATTTTTGCAACAAGAAACGGCCGTTTCTTCCCAGCGTACGCAAAAAGAACTTGTTATCGGTACACAGGCATCTATGACGAAACAATTCACTGCCGGAGATCTGGCCGCCTTTGCACGCCTGACAGAAGATTTCGGAAAACTGCATACCGATCCTGTCTTTGCCGCGCAATACGGTTTCGGGACTCCTGTTCTGCACGGCGTACTGACAGCCAGTCTGCTTTCTTCCGTGATGGGAATGCAGCTGCCAGGTGACGGAACAATTCTGATGGAAGAAAACATCACCTTTTTGCAGCCTGCATATGTGAACGATACCATTACCGCCACAATTACATTGGAAAAAGTAGAGGAACAGAAAAGATATTATATCGTCTCTTTATCCGGCGAATGCCGCAATCAGCATGGCGATATCATCATCACAGGGACCTTCCGCCAACTGGCAATGAAAAATTTATTTACACACATATACCATTTAAACAAATAAAGGACAGGTGTTACTCATGACCAACAAAGAAAAATACGATAAATTATTTATGGATGCCTTTAAACTGACTGCCGAACAATTGCCGGGCCTGAAATATCGCAGCATCAAAACCTGGGATTCAATGGGCCATATGCAGCTGATGGAAGACATGGAAGACACGTTCGATATTTCCATGGATACCCCTGATGTTCTCGCTTTCAGTTCCTACGAAAAGGGCATGGTAATCTTAAGAAACTACGGAGTCGATATTTGATGCGCTTCTTCCCTGATGCCGTACTGCATTGCCTTGTCGATCCTCTAACCGGCAGCAACGGCTATGTTATTGCCAAGGACGGCGAAGCTTTGATCATCGATCCGAATAATTTTCCGCTTCTGCAAGCCTTGCTGATCTCACAAGCGCTGTGCCCGAAATATGTCATCATAACGCACGAACACTGTGACCACATTGCCGGTTTAAACCAATTGAGGGCGCAGTATTCCCTTATCGTCATCAGCAGTAAGGCATGCAGTGACGGTCTCCAAAGTACGACGGCAAACATGACGTGCATGATGGAATCATATCTTTATTTCAAAAGCAACGGCAAGGTGCTGACCAAATATCCCCGTTTTACCTGTGCTCCCGCAGATATAACATTTACCGATTCCTACCGATTTACTTGGGCTGCTCATCAGTTTTCATTGTTGCGTATTCCCGGCCACACGCCAGGCAGCATTTGCATTATGGCCGACAAAACTTATCTGTTCACCGGCGATTACTTTATTCCGGGAGAAGAAGTCATCACCCGGCTACCCGGCGGTGATTCAGCGGCCTACGAACGGAAAGGAAAACCTCTCCTGCGTCAGCTTCCTGAAAACACGTGGGTCTATCCCGGTCACGGAAGCTCTTTCCTACTGACAAGTAAGGTGAAAACAGACTATGGATTATAATCCCCTTTTTGCAGATTCGCCCTATTCCTGGCCGCAGCAAAAAAAAGAATGCGCTTTATCTGACCTATATGACCTGGCTGACGGCTTTTCACCAAAACCGGTGCCAACCGTACAGACGGGCAACAACGTTGCTGCCAAAAAAACCGACTCCTGCAGAAACGCTTTCTGCCATTCCTATGATCCCGATTCGCATGTTTAAATCGCTGCCGTTAAAAAGCATAGACGATGAAAAAATCTTCAAAACGGTAGTTTCTTCCGGAACATCCGGACAGGTGTCGCAAATTTATTTGGATGAAACCAACGCACGGAATCAACAGCTTGCCTTATACGCGATTGTCGGCGATCTCCTCGGACCTAACCGACTGCCGATGCTGATCATCGATACGCCGGCCATACTCAGTAACCGTGACCGCTTTACAGCCCGCGGCGCAGCAGTCCTCGGCTTTTCCATTTTTGCCAAAAAGAAATGCTTTGCCTTGACTGAATCGTTACAAATGAACACCGACGCCATCCAAACCTTTCTCTGCCATTACGGCCAAGAGCCATTTCTGATTTTTGGCTTTACATTTATGATCTGGCAGTACCTGTACAAGGCCGCCAGCCATGTGTCCTTTGATCTTTCCAACGCTGTCGTCGTTCACGGCGGCGGTTGGAAAAAGATGCAGGATCTGGCCGTCTCGCCGCAGGTATTTAAAGAAAGTCTGCGGAGCCGCTACGGTATTGAACGCGTTCATAATTACTACGGCATGGCCGAACAGACCGGCTCTATTTACGTAGAGTGCAGTCACGGCCATTTGCATGCCAGTAATTTCTCCGACGTCATCATGCGGGACCCCGTCGACTTTTCTCCTCTTCCAGTCGAAAAGCAAGGGATCATTCAAGTTCTCTCCCCGTTGGCTACGGCTTATCCCGGCCATTCCATCCTGACGGAAGACATGGGCACATTATTAGGGTACGATGACTGTCCCTGCGGCCGCAAGGGCAAATATTTTTCAGTTGACGGCCGTATTCCGTCCGCTGAGATCAGGGGGTGCAGTGATGCTCACTAATACAACGCCGAATATATTACTTGGTACTTTTCCGGCCCGACTGCGTCCGACAATTCCGTTCGACCCCAAAATATTGTACTTCCTTGACCGTTTCAAGGACGCCTTGGAAGAAACCCTGCCAAACAACAGGGAAGCCAAAGCGCTCGCCTTTTGGCTCCGCCGCAAGCACCTGCAGTCCTTCAAAAACCGGACGGGGAACGTTTCTTCTCGCTTAGGACGGGGTATGATTTTTCACATCGCTCCGGCAAATGTCCCTTTAATGGCAATTTACAGCTTTATCGTTTCCTTATTAAGCGGCAACAATAACATTGTACGCATCTCCGACAGGGCACGCGCCGAACTGACGCCGATCCTCGCCATGATGGCAACGCTCTGGGAAACGGAACCGTTTTCCGAACTGGCAAAGCATAACGCCTTCATTGCCTATGACAAAGAAAAGACGATAACAGATGCCATTTCCTTACATTGCGACGGCCGGATCATTTGGGGCGGTGATGCTGCCATTCAGGAAATCCGTACATCGCCGCTTCCGCCGCAGGCTATTGATTTAGCTTTTGCCGACCGTTATTCAATGGCCGTCTTGGATCTTCCGACACTTCAGTCGTTGTCAGCCGATGAATTGCAACAACAGGCCCATCTTTTCTATAACGATACCTATGAAATGGATCAAAATGCCTGTTCCAGCCCGCGCCTCATCGTCTGGACAGGAGACGTATCCGCACAGCGCGACGATATCCTCAACCGCTGGTGGCAAGCAGTCGCCAAAGAGGCCGTACAATATGATCTGGCGCCAATCAAGGTTAGCCGCAAATATACCCGTCTCTGGGAGCTGGCAACAACGTGTCCTGAACTAAGTGACATCCAGTGGTATACAAATAGGCTGTACGTGTATTCTTTAACGGCGATACCTGACAACATCGCGCTACTGGCACTTGCATACGGACAATTTTTCCAGATTTCCCTTTCTTCATTTACCGACATCGTGCCTTTCTTAGATAAAAAAGTGCAAACCGTTACAACGTTGGGTATTGATAAAGATACACTGCGCGCCGAAATACGCCGCCAAGGGGCCGCAGGCGGCGATCGCATCGTCAGTCTGGGAGAAGCGGCAGAATTCGACATTTTTTGGGACGGCATCCAAATGATAGAATATTTATCGCGCAATATTTCATAAGGAGGTCTGCGTTATGAATTTTTTTGACATGAACCCCGAATTTGCAGCTCATACTCTTTTTGTCGATAATGCCGGAAATAACTACACCTATCAAGACTGGTACCGTCATGCCCAAAATCTAAAAACCGTCTTACGGCCGCGCTCCTTGGCCTTTGTCATCTGTCACAACCGGCCGGCGGCGGCGTTATCCTATCTTTGCTGTCTCCAAAACGGAATTGTTCCTTTGTTGCTGGACGCCGCCTTGGAAAAGAACTTATACGCGCAATTGCTGCACCGATATGAGCCGCACTATATTTTTCGCCCCATCTGTCCGACCGACACACAGCCCCTCTATTCCCTTGAGGATTACGGCGTTTTTTCCTATGCATCGACACCACTTGTTCTTCATCCCGATTTGGCTCTGCTGCTCACTACGTCCGGGAGTACGGGAAGCCCGAAGCTCGTGCGGCAAAGCTACGCGAACATACAAGCCAATGCCGCCTCTATTGCCGCCTATCTGTACTTGACCGAAGCGGATCGTCCCGTGTCCACCTTACCGCTGCACTATACCTTCGGCCTATCCGTATTGAACAGCCATCTCCTCGTAGGCGCTGCGGAATACTTGACGGAAGACACCGTATTTGACCCTTCGTTTTGGGATTTCTGCAAAGACTTTCACGTCACCTCCCTGGCCGGTGTTCCCTTTACCTATGAATGCCTGAATCGCCTTCACTTCTGCAACATGCATTTGCCGGATTTGACCTTGATGATTCAAGCTGGCGGAAAATTATCCGCCAGGCTACACAAAGAATTCGCCAGCTTCGCCTATAAGACCAACAAGCGTTTCATCGTCATGTACGGGCAAACGGAAGCTACGGCGCGCATGTCCTACTTGCCGCACCCGTACAGTTTATCCAAAATCGGCAGCATCGGCATCCCGATTCCCGGCGGAACGTTTCGGATTATGGAAGACGAAAAAACGGAAATCACGCAGCCCCATGTACGTGGTGAACTCTGTTACGAAGGCCCCAATGTCACCTTGGGCTATGCCCAGTGCCGTTCCGACCTTGCTCTGGGCGACCAACGTCACGGAAGATTGTTAACCGGAGATATTGCCTACAAAGATGAAGACGGATTTTACTATATTGCAGGAAGAAAAAAACGATTTCTGAAAATACAAGGAAAACGGGTAAATCTTGACGAAATCGAAAGTATCATAAAAAACGCTTATCCTCGCCTTGAATGTGCCTGTACCGGATTCGATGACAACCTCTGCCTGTTTGTCGCCGAATCAGCCGTTTCCGCCGATACGCTGGAAGACTTTTTGGTCTCCAAAACCGGTTTACATCCGGCAACAATTACAATACGTAAGCTGGCCGACATTCCTAAAACTACGACAGGAAAAATCGCCTATACCGTATTGAAAGACTTACTTTAACCAAGCCGATGACAACCAAAACAGCCCTTTCTCAGGCGCAGCAGCAAGAACAGCAACTCCGCGTCTATCAGCTGCAATCGCTCCATTTACTCAGCTTGTCAAATGAAGAATTGCAAGATTTCCTGCAACAAGCGTACCGGGAAAATCCGTTGATGGACTACAGGGCTCCCGTCAAAAATCATGACAACACTGCAGATATCTGGGACTTTCTCGCGGCTCCTGAAGAGAAAAAAATAAAAAACTACATCTTGGAACAATTGAATCCCCAGCTATATTCGTCCCAACAATGGACGCTATTGTCTTACTTAGCGGAATTAGTGGACGAAGACGGTTTTCTTGTTTTGGAAAAAAAGGCTTTCCTTGCACGCTGTCCGCTTCCGGAAGGACTGTTTGATTCTTGCCTCGCCATTTTACAAAGCCTGAATCCGCCGGGAATCTGTACAGCTTCCGTTACCGAATGCCTGCTGGAGCAATTACGCAGAAAAAAAAATTGACACCGGAACTCTCCCTGTTAATCAGCGCCCATTGGCAGGACATTCTGAAAGGCAATACAACACATCTCGCGCGGACCTTATCCTGGTCAAAACAGAAACTTCAACAACTTGTCGCCGTCATAAAAGAATTGCACCCCTATCCCCTTTCAGGCCTGACCAACGGGGAAACGAACTATATCATACCTGACATTATCGTACAGAAAGATACTGGCTCCGTCCAAATCACGTTAAATGATAGCTGGATCGGCGCTTATTCACTGGACAAGCATTATTTGGAAATGATGCGGACGACGACGGACAAGGAGTTAAAAAGCTATTTTAAAGACAGCTATTATCGCTGTGCCTTTCTCCTCGCAAACGTGGAACGCAGAAAAAAAACGTTGCTTTCCGTAGCGACGGCTATTTTCAACTGGCAATATGACTATATCCTCAAGCATGAACCGTTAAAGGCAATGACCCTCGCCGATATTGCCGAAAAAACGTCGCTTCACTGTTCTACCGTCAGCAGAGCCATAAAACATAAATACATTCAACTGCCGACAAAAACGGTACCTTTACGTCACTTATTTCAACATAGCATAAAAGGAGAACTCTCTTCCTACACCATAAAAAAGCGCTTGCTCTCACTGGTCGAAGGAGAAAATAAATTACAGCCTTTGGGCGACAATACGCTGGCATCGTTGCTGTCAAAGGAATTCAACGCCAATGTTTCCAGACGGGTCATCGCAAAATACAGGACAGAACTGCATATTCCCAATTCTTATCACAGGAAGTATACTAATACATAATAAGAACAACGAATATACGAGGTTGCTATGAAAAAAATTTCTATTTTCTCCACTGTAAACGAGGCTGCTGAACGTTTAAATGACATTATAGAGCATTCCTTTGACGGTATTTTTATCACAGACGGAGAAGCAAACGTATTGAAAATGAATCAGGCCTATACGGACATTACGGGCTTAAAAAAAGAAGATCTCCTTGGGAAAAACATGCTTGATCTCGTAAAAGACAAGGTCATTTCTCAATCGGGATCGTTGATTGTCATGAAAACAAGAAAGCCTGTTACGCTGCAGCAATACTTTAAAACGAAAAAACAGGCACTGATTACGAGTTCCCCTATTCTCGACAAATCGGGCCAGCTCATCATGATCGTCACGAATGTCCGTGATCTGACGGAAATTTATAATTTAAAGCAGGAAGTAATGGAAAAAACGGCAAAAATGGAACGTCTGCGCTTGGAATTGAGCCACCTGCAGGAAATCTCCAACACCGAACAGTTAATTGTCTACGACGATGCGTCCCTGTCCGTCCTTCTGCTTTCCCGGCGCGTAGCGCCTATGGATACGACGGTCATGCTGCTAGGTGAAACGGGCGTCGGCAAAGAAGTAATGGCTAAATATATCTACCAACACAGTATCCGTTCAAAAAACAGCTTCATCAAAATCAATTGCGGTGCAATTCCGCCTGCCCTGATTGAGAGTGAACTGTTCGGCTATGAAAAAGGGGCCTTTACCGGCGCTAATAAAAATGGCAAAATGGGACTTTTCGAACTCGCCAATAACGGCACCTTATTTCTCGACGAAGTCGGAGAATTACCAAAAGACATGCAAGTAAAATTATTACGCGCATTACAAGAACAGGAAATCGTCCGAGTCGGCGGAACAACGCCGATAAAAATCAATACCCGCATCATTGCCGCGACGAACAGAAACTTGGAAGAAATGGTGCAAATGAATAAATTCCGGGAAGATTTATATTACAGATTGACCGTTTTTCCTATTTATATTCCGCCCTTGCGCGTCCGAAAAAAGGATATTACGCCGCTAGCCAATTTTTTCTTGGAAAACTTGAACAAAAAATACAGCTTCAAAAAGACACTGACACCTACCTCTATTCAATTACTTCACGAATATAACTGGCCGGGAAATATCCGTGAATTGAAAAACATCATCGAACGCGCCGTCATCATCAGTTCAAAAGACGAAATAGCCCCCCATGATTTACATCTTCACTCCCATTCAGGATTGAATGTCTATAATGAAGAAGAAACTTCCGCCCTCGGAAATACGTTACACCTCCCGGAAACGTCAAATTTAAAAGACACGCTGGATAAAATAGAATGTCACTATTTAGATCACGCGTATAATTACTACGGAAATGTTCGGGATGCAGCAAAAAGCCTGAATATGACAGCCTCCACATTCGTCAGAAAACGGCAACGTTTTGAAAGAAAGGAGAAAAAAACAGACGCCGTCACGGAAGATACGACTGAATGACATATCCGTACAGCTTATCTTTCTCATCTCTGTAAAGGCACTGCAGTATTCTTCATATGCCGGTCTGCAGGCCCTCTTACGGAAATCGCCGGTTCTTGTGTTCGTCGATCCCAACATCCCCCATCGGTAATCCGATGGGGGATGTTGCCTAAAAAAAAGAACAGCCAGTCCTTTCGGACTCACTGTTCTGAAAAAATCTCCTTCGGCGGCGCCTTTGCGCTTTTGCCAGTAATTTTTATCTGCTGAAACGTTTAAAACAGTTCCTTGTAAATCGTGTAATATTCGTCTCTTGTAAACGGAACAAAGTTATTGTCCGTCAAGCGTTTCTGGTCATTGACGACGGCATCCGTAAAAATCTGCAAATCCGCTTCCGTCACGCCGTATTCCCGAAGGGGCTTTCTCGGCAGCACCCGATCGAGCAAATCCGCCAATGCCTCATATACATTGCCGGGAGATACAGTAAGCAAAGCGGCGATAAAAGCATTTAAAACGGCAATTTCTCCATCCGACTTAATGTTCATATAATGCTTCATCACGCCTGTAAACATGGCGTAATTTGATTCGCCGTGAGGCACATGATACGTAGCGCCTAACGGATAACTCATGGCATGAACGGCGGCGCAGCCGGCATTTCCGAAGGCGATGCCCGCATAGGTGCTGGCCAACAGAAAATCTGCCAGCAACGGGATCCTCGCATCCCTTCCGTGGTCCCTAATCTGCAGATAGCCTTGAATGATCATTTCAATCGCTCGATAGCTGAAAAATTTCGTCGTCGTAGAGGCCTTCGGTGACAAGGCGGATTCCACGGCATGAACCAACGCGTCAATGGAGCTTGTTGCAAACACACGATACGGCAGCGTTCGCAGCAATTCCGGCACGAGGACAGCGCAGTCCGCATAAAACGCATCCGTCGCCAGCCCTTTTTTGGTCTGTCTGCTCTGCAGCGCCAGAACGGCCACATTGGTCACTTCACTGCCGGTACCGCAAGTCGTCGGCACGATGATCAGTTCCCGTCCTTTTTCGGGCACAATCTTTCCGTCGTAAAGATCGAGGATCGGCACAGCGGTCCGTAATGAAAAGAATTTCGCCAAATCAATAATCGTACCGCCGCCAACGGCAATAATGCGTTTTGCAGCGTGCGGCAAATCGGCATAAATCGCCTCCGCCATCTCATCAGACGGCTCGCCGGCGCCGTATTCTTCTTGATACACGACATGGCACGGCAAATGTAACTTGGAAAAAAACGGTTCATACAAATAGCGGTTCGTCAACATGACGTCATTATCGTCGATCTGCAACGCGTCTGCCATTTCCTTGCACGTTTCAAACCGAAGCAGCGTCGGTTTGACCATTAATTCCTGCATGACAAGCCTCCTTTTGGATACAATAAACGCCCCTTATCCGTATTATAGCACGTTCTGTCACCAAAGGGAGGATCCGGCCATGATCGTCATTTAATAGCGTTGTAGCGCCTTCCCTTGTCCGACGATGATCTGCCAGCAGTGTTCCCGCGTCGTAACGAGGAGCGTGCCTTCCGGCAGTCCGTTGTCTTCCTGCCAGCGGACAGTTCCATAGTGCGCCGCCGCTCTTTTCGTGCTGTTCTTATATCCTCTTGCCCGGGAAGTATCGCGTCGGCCATAGGAAACGGTAATTTCTCCGCCTTTTGTCAAGGTGTCAAGGACAGCGAAAAGCTGCTGCCGGTAACGCAGCGTGTCCACCATTTCCCCCATTGCCGGCGCATAAGCGCCGCCCAAAACCTGTACGCCGTCATCCAGTTCCTCCGTCGCCTGCAGTCCCGTACGGATACAGGGAATCCCGGTCTCAGCAAAGGCCTGCTTCATGTAAGCCGCCCGCTCGACGCCTGCCGCAACGGTCAGCGGCACATAAGTTCCTTGTCGGTATGCCGCCGCCAGCTCCGTATCCGCAATGACAACGACAGGATAAATACGGGTAAAATCCGGTTTCAGACGACAGATTGCCGTCGTCGTCAACACCAGACTCCGCCAACTTTCTCCCGGCAGTCCCGGCATCAACTGATGACCGACGGCAAACCGACGCCGGCGCAGCAGAGCCGTAGCCTGCCCGACATCTGCGGCCGTATGTCCCCGTTTGGCCCGCTGCAATACGGTGTCATCCATCGATTGAACGCCCAATTCGACCGTCTTCAGCCCATATTGCGCCAGACGATCGAGCACAGCTTCCGTAATACAGTCCGGACGCGTCGAACAGCGGATTCCCTCAATAATCCCCTTCTGCAGTGCCGCATACGCCGGACGAAGGAGTTCTTCCTGCAGCGCCGCCGGCATCGCCGTAAAGCTGCCGCCGTAAAAAGCAACTTCCCAACGCCGCCTGCCGGCATCGTGTTCGACGTAACGCCGAATGAGCCGTTCTACTGCCGCACCGTCAGGAACCGTATGCCTGCCGGTGATTTTCCACTGATTACAGAAGACACAGCGGTAAGGACAACCGATATGGGGAATAAAAATCGGAATGATTGATGGCTTCATCATTTCCCGCCCTTCTTGAAAATACTTACGTAAATAAAAAGGACACAGCACGATGTACTGCGTCCTTGTATACGCTTAATTTACGCCAATGCGTTCAACGTTTTCAACGCTTCATGCGCAGCATGTTGTTCCGCATCTTTTTTCGTCTTGCCGGCGCCTTTGCCAAGAACACGGCCGTTGACGGCAACGGCCATATAAAACGTCTTGTTATGATCCGGCCCCTCTTCATGATCCAAAAAATACGCGATGGACTGCTCTCCTTTGCGCTGCACAAATTCCTGAAAGAGCGTCTTATAATCTTTGCCGTAATTACCGGAATCGACGAGCTGCAAATAAGGCCGCAGCCGGCAGAGAATAAAGGTCTGCGCCGCCTGGTAGGAAGAATCAAGATAGATCGCTCCGACGACGGCTTCAAAGGAGTCTGCCAATATGCTCGGACGCGTTTTTCCGCCCGTTGCCGCCTCTCCCTTGCCGAGAAGCAGGTAATCGCCCATATGGAAATCACAGCAGACGGAAGCCAGCGGCGTTTCACTGACAACGCTGGCTCTGGCTTTGGACAACTCTCCCTCCGGCATATTCGGATAATGACGGTATAAATACTCGCCAACGACCAGATCAAGAATGGCATCGCCTAAGAATTCCAGCCGTTCGTTATGAAAAATATGGTGAAACTTGTTTTCATTGGCATATGACGAATGCGTCAATGCCCGATCAAGGAGATTCAAATCGTGAAAACGGGGCAGTCCCAGCGTAAGGACAAACCGTTCCAATTGTCGCTTTCTCTCACCCTTCATGAACCGGCACGTTTCTACGCATCAGCGAACTTTTTAAATAAGAGTGTCGCATTATGACCGCCAAAACCGAAAGAATTGGAAATGGCAACCTGAACATCGGCGGCAACAGCCTGGCCAGGAACATAGTTGAGACCCATCGCTTTGATTTCATCGTCCCCTTCGATAAAATTAGCAGTCGGATGAACGCGACCGTTATCGATCGTCAACGCACAGACAATCGCTTCAATGGCACCGGCGGCGCCCAACAAATGACCGGTCATGGACTTCGTCGAGCTGACGAGCATCTCCTTGGCATGGTCGCCGAAAACGGTACAAATCGCTTTGGATTCATTCAAATCATTAAGGTGTGTCGAGGTGCCGTGCGCATTGACATAATCAACGGCCTCAGCAGAAACATCAGCATCGGCGAGAGCCAACGCCATGCATTTGGCTTGCTGCACACCTTCCGGAGCGGGCGCCGTAATGTGATAGGCGTCGGCATTGCTACCATAACCGCCAAGTTCACAGTAAATATGTGCGCCGCGTTTTCTGGCATGTTCCAACTCTTCCAGCAGAATAACGCCGGCCCCTTCGCCCATGACGAACCCATCACGATCCTTATCAAAAGGCCGGGATGCATGCGTCGGATCATCGTTGCGCGTACTGAGCGCCTTCATCGCTGCAAAGCCCGCTACGGCGCCGGGGGAAACGGCGGCTTCCGTACCGCCGGCAAGGGCGGCGTCCAATTCACCGCGCTGAATCATGCGATAAGCGTCGCCGATCGAATTCGTGCCGGTAGCGCAAGCCGTAACGACACCGGCACAATGGCCGTTCAGGCCAAAGGTAATGGATACCTGGCCGGCTGCCATATTCCCGATCATTTTCGGTACGACGAAAGGATTGACTCGGGACGGTCCTTTGTCGAAAAGTCCCTGATAAAGATTATGAAGCGTTTCCATACCGCCAATGCCTGAACCGATGATCGTACCGATGCGATCCCGGTCTTCCTGAGCCAAATCGATGGCGCCATCCTTCAAGGCCAAGGCGGCGGCAGCTACGGCATACTGCGTATAGGAATCCATGTGACGCGCTTCCTTCCGGTCAATGCCGTAATCGGTAATGGTAAAATCTTTCACTTCACCGGCTATACGCACCGTATATTCGGCTGCATCAAAATGGGTAATCGGCCCGATGCCGCTTTGTCCTGCCAAAACGGACTGCCAAAACGCATCTTTGCCGTTGCCGACGGGAGAAATAACGCCTAACCCCGTAATTACTACTCGTTTTTCCAATCTGTTCACCTCATCACTTCATCATCACACTGTACTCAGTCAGGAATTTCTTCCATTTCACGTTTCAAATAGGCAAATATTTCCTTCACAGACAGAATCTCATGAATTTCACGCATCCGTTTACCGGAAAAGACGAGTCCCGTTTCGACATCGCCCTGCTGCGCCCGTGTCAACGCCCGAATAATGCAGTATTTGTGACTGCATTTTTTCAGACAGGAATCACAGACGACGGGCTTCGGCGCCTTGTCCATGAGTATTTTTTCCGAAAAAGGAGTGCGGATAGCCTGTCCGGGAAGACCGACAGGACTGTGAACCAGGATAAAATCTTCCGGGTTATTCGCACGTAAATAGACCTTTTTCAATTCGTCCGAACCATTCGCTTCCACACTCGCCGCAAAGCGACTGCCCATCTGCACGCCGTTTGCTCCCAAACGGAGCATGGCCGCAATGTCTTCACCGTGCAGTACACCGCCGGCGCCGATTACGGGAAGGTCGACGACAGCCCGTACTTCCGGTACAATATCACGGCTCGAACGATTGGTTCCCAAATGCCCGCCTGCTTCCGCGCCTTCAACAATAATCGCAGCCGCACCCAGGGATTGGGATATTTTCGCCAGTTTCGCTGATGACACAATCGGGACAATAGGCGTGCCCGATTCTTTTCCCCATGCGAACATATCGCGGGAAAAGCCTGCGCCTGCGACAACCAGATCGATTCCTTCATCAATTGCAGTGGCAACCAGGCCCTTAAACTCACGAGCCGCTACCATTACATTAATACCTATGATTCCGTCAGGAGCCATTTTTTGGGCCAATTGAATTTCATACCGCAACTCATCGAAAGGCATACCGGATGCGGCGATGAGTCCTATACCGCCTTCATTTGCAACAGCTGCCGCCAAAGGCGCCGTTGACAGGCGAATGGCCATCCCGCCTTGGATGATCGGTACTTTTGCGATAAGCTTACCTATTTTTAACTCCGGCAGCTTCACTATATTTTCCTCCAATCAAGATTGCCGTCAGGGGGAAATGAACTCTCCCCCGCCGGCATTCAGTCTTGCTTATGCTTTTTTTTCTTTTTCGATGTAATCCACCGTATCTTTTACAGTTTTGATCTTTTCCGCCACATCATCGGGAATTTCGATATTGAATTCTTCTTCGAAAGCCATGATTAATTCAACGATATCCAAGGAATCAGCGCCTAAATCATCGATAAAAGCAGCTTCCATCTTGACTTCTTTTTCGTCAACACCGAGCTGTTCAACAACGATACCTTTAACTTTTTCAAAAGTAACTTCTTCGCTCATTTCCGTTCACCCCCTTTCAATTGGTTTAGTTATATTTACATCACCATGCCGCCGTCTACATTAAGAACTTGGCCGGTAATATAACTGGCTTTTTCGGAAACCAGGAACAGAACGGCTTCCGCCACCTCTTCAGGCCGAGCGGCCCGCCCCAGCGGAATGGATCGTTTCAGATCGTCTTTTGCGGCATCGCTCAGAACCGCCGTCATGTCCGTATCGATAAATCCGGGGGCAATAACATTGGCCCGGATATTCCGGCTTGCCAATTCTTTGGCAAGGGATTTTGTAAAACCGATAACGCCGGCTTTGGCAGCCGCATAATTCGCCTGTCCCGCGTTGCCCGTAAGACCGACGACGGACGAAAGGTTGACGATAGCGCCGCTGCGCTTCTTCATCATGATTTTCGTCACTTCTTTTGCACAATAGAACATGCCGTTCAAATTCGTGTTGATCACAGCCTGCCAATCAGCCTGCTTCATGCGCATCAACAGTCCGTCCCGCGTAATGCCGGCGTTATTGACCAAAATATCGATAGTACCGAAAGCTTCCATGACTGCCTTGACCATTGCGGCAACGGCCTCTTCTTGCGCCACATCGCATTGCAGCGCCACCGCTCTCGTCCCGGCCGCTTCAATGAGCCGGACCGTTTCTTCCGCCGCCGCCGTATTTCCTGCATAGATGACGGCGACATTGGCGCCTTCCCTGGCGAGAGCAACGGCAATAGCTCTGCCAATGCCGCGCGAACCACCGGTAATAACGGCAGTTTTACCTGTTAAAAGCATTTTATCTGACCCCCTGGAAAAATTCAAGCGTTTTCTGTAAGGACGGTATATCTTCTACGTTTTCACTGTGAATCGATTTGTCAATTTTCTTGTTAAAGCCGCACAGCGTCTTGCCCGGACCGGCCTCAACAAAGACGTCGGCGCCGCACTGCCGCATAGTCCGCGTACAGTCGATCCAAAGCACGGGGCTGGCCGCTTGAGCCACAAGATTCTGCTTGATTTCGGCAGCCGCCGTTTCAACCCTGCCGTTAACGTTGGCAACAACAGGAATCTCGGCGTCATTAATCGTAATTTCTTCAAGTACTTCTGCCAGTCTCTTCGCAGCCGGCTCCATGAGCGTACTGTGGAAAGGAGCACTGACAGAAAGCATGACGGCGCGCTTCGCACCGGCCTTTTTCAATTCGGCGGCCGCTGTTTCCACGGCCTTCGCCGCACCGGCGATAACGGTCTGACCGGGGCAATTGAAGTTAACGGCTTGTACGGCTCCGCCTTGCAGCGAAACGGTATGACAAATTTCCTTGATCGTATCATCGTCAAGGCCAAGAATGGCAGCCATGGCCCCTTCACCAAGGGGAACGGCGTCCTGCATGAACTGACCGCGCAGCCGAACGGTCTTGACGGCGTCGGCAAAAGACAAGGCCCCGGCGGCAACTAAAGCGGAATATTCGCCCAAACTGTGGCCGGCAACGATGTCGGGACGGATCCCTTCCTGCATCAAAACGCGGCAACAAGCTGTGCTGGCCGTCAAAATAGCAGGCTGCGTATTAAAGGTCTTCATCAATTCTTCGTCAGGACCTTCAAAGCAAAGTTGCGTCAAAGAAAACCCCAGCGTATCATCGGCTTCTTCAAAGACTTCCCTGACCAACGGATAGGCTTCATACAGATCCTTCAGCATGCCTGTCTTCTGCGCGCCTTGTCCGGGAAACACGAATGCAGTTTTCATAGTCATGTCACCTCATCAATACCATTTCATGATGATGCTGGCCCAGGTAAGGCCGGCACCGAATCCGTCTAAACAAACGATATCGCCCCGCTTCATCATGCCCTTGCGATTGGCTTCGTCCAAGGCGATGGGAATGGAGGCTCCCGACGTGTTGGCATAACGTTCAATATTGACATATACCTTATCCATCGGTACATGCAGCCGCTTAGCCGCCGATTCGATAATTCGGATATTGGCCTGGTGAGGAACCAGAACATCAATATCTTCCTTTTTCAGTTCCGCCCTTTGCAGCGCCAATTCAGCGGCATGAGGCATGGCCTTGACGGCAAACTTATACACTTCCTGGCCGTTCATGACGGCATAAGCCGAACCGTCTTCGCGCATGGCGTCCGTAATGGGCGTTTCAATCCCGCCTGTCGGCACCGTCAAAAAGTCCCCGCCGGTTCCGTCGGCGCCCATAGCGCTGCTGAGGATACCGTAACCTTCAGGCACTCTGCCGATAACGGCGGCGCCGGCGCCGTCTCCGAAAAGAACGCACGTCGAACGGTCTTTCCAGTTGATGACGCGGGAAAGGACTTCCGCTCCGATGACGAGGATCGTATCATAATACCCGTTTTCAATGAATTGAGACGCAATTGTCGATCCGTATGCAAATCCCGAACAGGCAGCTTCCAAATCAAATGCCGCCGCATTGACAGCGTGAAGCTCCGCCTGAACCAGGCAAGCCGTAGACGGCGTAGAACGGTTCGGCGTCAACGTGCAGACGATGATCAGATCGATCTCTTCCGGCGCGATTCCGGCCATCGTCAAAGCTTCCCTGGCCGCGCCTACGGCCAAATCCGACGTATTGACGCCGTACGGAGCAACATGCCGTGCACCGATGCCCGTTCGCGACCGAATCCATTCATCAGATGTATCCATCATTTTTTCCAGATCTTTATTGGTCCAAACTTGATCGGGCACACAGTGACCTGTCCCGAGAATACCCGCTGGTCTAGCTTTCACTATCATATTGTTCTCCTTCTTCTATGCTGCTGCGTATATGACCGACGACATCCTGATCGACAAGTTCACCGGCTACACGTACAGCACGTTTTATCGTTTTCGCCTTCGATGAACCGTGGCAGATAATAAAACTGCCGTCGACTCCCAACAAAGGCGCGCCGCCGTATTCTGTAAAGTCCAAGCGTTTGCCAAGCTTTTTCAGGGCCGGATAAACAGCCAAGGCGCCGAGCTTGGCAATAAAACCGCCGTGTTTTATTGCCTCCTTGACCAACTGGATGATAAACATGGCGATGCCTTCGGCAAACTTAAGTATTACGTTGCCGACAAAGCCGTCACAAACGACGACATCGACCTTTCCCTCGGTAATATCCCGTCCCTCCACATTGCCGTAAAAAGAAATCGTCTTTACTTTCTCGAGCATGGGATAGGTGGCCTGAGCAAGCTCGTTGCCCTTTGAAGCCTCTTCACCGATATTGAGAAGCCCGACGCGCGGTTCGCCAATTCCCAGAATATACTTGGCATAATGCGTCCCCATAATAGCGCCCTGCACCAGGTGCTTCGGCTTGCTGTCCGAATTGGCTCCTGAGTCCAGCAAAACCGTAATACCCTTCTTCGACGGAATCGGCGTCGCGATACAGGGCCGTTCAATCCCCCTGATCCGCCCCAATCCCAAAAGGGCCGCCGTAACGGCGGCGCCGGTACTGCCGGGTGCTACGACGGCAGCACATACGCCCTCTTTTACCAAGCGAGTCGCTACAACAATGGAAGCATCTTTCTTTTTGCGAATTGCCTGCGCCGGATGTTCTCCCATTTCGATGACTTCACCGGCATGAACGACAGCGAGACGCTCACTTTCTTTCGCGCCGTACTTCTTCAAGACTTGTCTTATCTTCGTTTCATCACCGACAAGAACAACATCATAGTCATACGATTCGACGGCGTCGATCGCACCGAGAACAACCTGCTCCGGCGCGTAATCGCCCCCCATAGCATCTACAGCTATTTTCATACCCTTCCAACTCCCATTAATCTAAAGACTCTATGATAAACTTAGCGCGAAAAACTTCTTTGGCGCTCTTGCGAATTTTCACCCACACATAATGCTTTTGATCCCGCCGGCGGATGACTTCCGCTTTCGCCACCAGCTTATCGCCGACGGTTACAGGCTGTTTATATTTGATATTGCCTACGGCAACAATGCAAAGCGGTAAGTTCAGTACTGCCCGCGTCAGTGAACTGGCCTGCGTATATAAATACTGCGAACGCACAATACGCGCCTCATCAACCATATCCTCCGTCGCCGTGAGAATGGAAATGGCATTTTTACCGACAGTGCAGTCGACAAGCTCGCCCATGACCGCTGACGCGTCCTTTCGCGGCTGCGCCGCTTCAGCCCGTTGTTTGATGCGGATGCGGAGCTCCGGAATCCCCAGGGCCATGCGATCGAGACGTACAGTCGCAATGCTGACGGAGAATTCATCAGCCAATTCTTCATCGTTGATGAAAGGATTCTCTTCTATTCGTTTTTTCAACAGCATGTGCCGCTTGTCCCGAGCTATGCGAACCATCATACCACCTGTGTTTATGACCAAGTATTAATAGTACATGTTATTATTGAATTATATAATGTTTCTGTCCCTTTGGCAAGGAATACTAAAAAAAGTATGCTGTCCGAATATTCTGATTTAGAATCTTCCCAACAGCATACCCATCCCTTCCTTAATAGGCGTCGAAATCAATTTCATTCAATACGTCCCGAAGCTTCATCAATTCTTCTTTCGTCAACGTAATCCCCTTTGTCATAGCCTGATAGTCAGGATCCCAGGAGCGCAGGTCAAACTTGGGCGCCCGGTTATTCCAACTGATATACGTAAGCTCTTTACGCCAGCCGTCTTTATTCTCCGACAAGGTTCCGCATACATCTTCAATATTAAAATTCAACTGTGCCATCTTATTCCTCCTAAATCCCACCAGGTATACTGCTAATCTATATATAGTATGATAACTTGTAATTCTTTTCTATAATAGCAAATATATGAATTCTGTCAACTGAGAATCACGGATGACTGCGCCGTCGAAAAAGCCCGCCTTGCGCTTCCTGAATCGGAAACACGGAAATGAACGCATTCTCATCAATCCGATTGACCGCATTGCGGAGCTGCATGATCTCCAATCGGGACACGACACAGTATAAAATCAACGTTTTCTGCCGGTTGTAAGCGCCTTCACCATACAACAAGGTGACGGCACGATGCAGGTCCCGGGTGATACAACGGGAAACTTCATCATTCTTGGACGTCACGATGAAGAGCCCCTTCATTTCATCAAGCCCGTTCGTCACGACGTCTATCATCTTGTACGCAATAAAATAGGCGACCAGCGAATACATTGCGCTGTCCCAGGAAAAAACGAATCCCGAACTGCCTAGGATAAAGAGGTTGAAAAACATAATAATTTCACCGACGGAAAAGGGAATGTGTTTATCGGCAATGATCGCCATAATCTCCGTACCGTCCAGTGATCCGCCCCAACGGATAATCAGGCCGACGCCGAGACCGATGATAATGCCGCCGAAAATCGTGGACAAGAAGGGATCCGCCGTAAGCGGATCGTAATGAAAAAAATTGTTCCACAACGACAGACACAGGACGGCAAAGAGCGACGCCAACGTGAAATGCACGCCGATCTTATGGTAGCCGATGACGAAGAACGGTATATTCAGCAAAACGATGAAAACGCTGAAGCTGATGCCCGTCAGGTGCGCAGCCATCAGCGCAATGCCGACGACGCCGCCGTCAATGACGTGATTCGGTACCAAAAACACATCGAGACCGATCGTATAGATCAATGCGCCGAAAGCCAAGCCGACGGCTCTGAGCAAATATGCAATCATAGTTTCTCTCCCCTCTGCCGCAGATAACGGAGTCCGATAATCCAGGCCACGAAATCGTCGACAGGTTCCGGAGGGTATTGCAACGACAGCGGCCAGAAGCGGCGCCAACCGCGGCGCGGCGTGTATTTCCAATAAAGAGCGCGCCCTTCAACAGTTGTAAATTTCTCGTCCACCAGGGCAAAAGCGATCTCCCGTCCGCCGTCGTGAATCCACTGCTCCGCCACGGGCTGCAGCCGTCTGTGATTCGTTCCGTCGCCCATGACCATAGTTGTAAAACGATAACCTGTATATATCCTGTCAAAAACCTCTCGCAACTTTACAGTCGCTGCAATCTCTTTGTGCAGCAATGCGCCGTCGTCTTCCACGACGGCAATGCCTGTTTTCTCAGATCCCGGATCAATTGCCAATATCATTGCCAGCCCTCACTCAAAAACGTTCCGAATCGACGTCGATCGTAATATCTAGCGGCCCTGCCGTATAAACGTCGGCGGCGGCGATGGCACGAAGAATGACATGCCGTCCTTCAGCCCCCTTGATACGCGCTATCGTATCAAACATTTTCGCCGCCGTAAGAGCACCTACATTGCCTGTCAGCGGATCCGGCAACAACCCGGCTGCCTGCGCTTTCTGATTGACATTGTGAAGGAAATGAATGACCTGGTATTCCGCTTGTCCCTGTATCTCACTGCTGTCGATTCGTTCTTCAAAAACGACGTCGCCGCGATGGTAAATCAAATTGTTCGTATACACCGCCACATGAACCAATGCCGGTTCGCCGAGAATAATATTGCCGGCAGCCGTAACGCGGACGAGTTTCTGTCCCGTTTCCGCCTGACTCAACTGTTTGACGACAGCATCGAACTCTTCCTGAGAAATGTACAATAAAACGGCCTTATCGTCGGTTATCCCCAAATGGAGACGAATTCCCGTATTGATCTGATTCATAACGCTGCTCAGCTTTTCACGCGTCGCCGCTTCACTCTCGCCGGACGGCAAAACAGCGCTGGAAAGAACTTCGCCGACGCGGAAAAGAACCGTCCCCTCCCGGATCGTCGTCACCGATTGATTCAGCAGTTTATTCCGTTCATCCAGGGCCTGTACCGTTTTTGTCAAACGCGCTTTCGTCTCCTCCAACGCGGCGATCTCTTCACGGGAACTCGTCAGATTCCGCGTCGCTTCATCGTAAGCGACCTGCACCAAATCAAGCTGCCTGCCCATATCATCACGAGCCGTCTGTGCCTGATCCAGATCGAGCAGCGTCAAGCGAAGTTGTTCGTTGGCGCCGTCCAACTGGGTTTCCTGCAATTCCAACAGCGCCTCATTCTGTGCTAGCAGTTCATTCTTCTCCGTCATCTCCCTGCCGAGCAACTGCGCCTGCGATAACAAGCGATCCCGTTGTTCTTCCAACGCCGCTTGCTGTTGCCGCAGCTGTTCCATACCGAAAAGAGCGATACGGACGTTTTCCGACAATACGGACATAACGCCCAGCGTCACGGCGGAAATACTGATGCCCGTCAAAATGGTGATCAGAATAGATGTATATTTAGGGCGAAGCCCGAATAATTTGATCTTGCGCTTACCGACTCGGGAACCGATTTTATCGCCCAAATAGGCAATAACGCCCCCCATAACGGCTAAGACAAAAAGCATGGTAATTCCGTATGCCATGATACACCCCCTGTACATGCAATCTGCGTAATGATTGTTTTCTATTATAATTTAATTATACATTAATAGTATGTGATGATAAAGGGCTCCCGACGACAATCAGACAAGATCACGCAAAAGTGACAAAAGCCAATTGCAGCCGCGCCTTTACGTTTACAGCAAAATCCATAACACCTCACAGTCAAACTTGTCAGGCACGCCTCCTACAGCCCAGGATACAAGCAAAAACACCTGGCTCCTATTGCCCTTATGCCTTATTTGCAATTGAAAAACATCCCTTACGGCAATAAGGAGTTGCCATAAGGGATGTAAAGAAAACAAGAGTGAGCTTCTGCCCGCTTGTACCGCCCACACATCAGAATCTGTATGTCGCCTGAATGCGCGTGTAATCGCCGAGCGTGAAGTTTTCACTGCCGTAGAGCGTATCCCGCTTGCCAA
>NZ_AWXA01000033.1:0-2441 GCF_000478965.1 Megasphaera vaginalis (ex Srinivasan et al. 2021) | reverse complement strand
TTAATAGTTTTGAAGTTGAAAATGTAAAACGAGTAAAGGCGGTTTCCATGGAATTAGCCCCAAATGGGTTAACGGTAATCGGGGGCCGGAACGGCCAAGGCAAAACGTCCGTCTTGGATGCCATAGCCTGGGCATTAGGCGGCGATAAATTCAAGCCGTCTAATGCGGCAAGAGATAGCAGCACGATCCCGCCTGAAATTCATATTGAACTTTCCAACGGCCTTATCGTCGAACGAAAGGGAGCGAAGAGCTCCCTTAAGGTCATTGACCCGACCGGTGAGAAAGCCGGACAAAAGCTCTTGGACAGCTTCATCGAGAAACTGGCTCTAGACTTGCCGAAGTTCATGGGTATGAACTCAAAAGATAAGGCTAATACATTACTGCAGATTATTGGCATTGGCGACGAATTGGCCGAACTCGACGCAAAAGAAGCACAGCGATATAACCGACGCCTTGAAATCGGCCGTATCGCAAAGCAGAAGAAATCCTACGCCGATGAGCTCGAGTATTATCCCGACGCTCCTGCAGAGCCGGTAAGTGCTTCGGATTTAATTAAGCAACAACAAGAAATTTTGGCGCAAAACGGCGAGAATCAACGTAAGCGTGAACAGTTAACTAAGATGACGGAAGAACACGAAACGCTTATCGCCCGGATTGCTCAGCTTAAAACCTCTTTAGAAGAAGCCCAGGCAAAGCAAGAGTCGCTGTTAGCCGATATGGAGACGGCTCAAAAAACAGTTAATGAGCTTATTGACGAAAGTACCGAAGAATTGGAAATGAATATTGCTCACGTTGATGAGATCAACCGTAAGGTGCGAGCCAACCAAGAAAAAGAAAAAGCCCAGGCCGAAGCCGATGAGTTGGCGGCTGAATATAACGGACTGACGGCAGAAATTGAAGCCGTCAAGGAAGCTAAGAACGATCTTCTTAACAAGGCTGATTTACCCCTTCCGGAACTTGGCGTAAAAGATGGCGAGCTTATTTACAAGGGGCAGCAATGGGACGGCATGAGCGGCGCCGAACAGCTCATGGTGGCTACAGCGATTATTCGTAAGCTAAACCCCGAGTGCGGATTTGTTCTCATGGATAAGCTCGAACAAATGGATCAGGAAACACTTAAAGAGTTCTCTGATTGGCTCACCCGCGAAGGACTTCAAGTTATTGCTACGAGAGTCGGAATGGATGATAGCTGCAGCATCATTATTGAAGACGGTTACATTAAAGACTCGACACCGCAGCCTGTAGAAGCAAAGAAATGGGAAGCCGGTAAATTCTAAAGGAGGTAGCTATGAAAATAATTACAGGAAAGCAAGAGCGATACCAGAAAGTCGTTGTATATGGTCCTGAAGGAATAGGGAAAAGTACATTTGCCGCACAATTCCCCGATCCCTTGTTTATCGATACAGAAGCAGGAACGGCTCATATGGATGTAGCCCGATTGGAACGGCCGACGTCTTGGGCGGTACTTATGGAATACGTTCAAGAGCTTACGAAAGACCACCAAGGATTTACAACCTTAGTCATCGACACTATCGACTGGGCGGAACAGCTTTGCGTACAGCACATTTGCTCGAAGTACCAGGTAAGCGGTATTGAAGATATCGGGTATGGCAAGGGATACGTCTATGAGAAGGAAGAATTCGGACGGCTGCTTAATAAGCTCCAGGATTTAATTGAAAGCGGGATGAACGTAGTTCTCACGGCACATGCTATGGTGCGAAAATTCGAACGGCCTGACCAACCCCCGTACGATCGGTACGAACTGAAGCTCAATAAAGCCGCCAGTCAAAAAATTTCCGACATGGTCAAAGAGTGGGCGGACATGCTACTTTTTGCCAACTACAAAGAGGAAGTTTTAAAAGTCGATAGCAAGGACGGTAACAGTAAGAAGGTCCGTGTCTCAGGCGGACAACGTGTGATGTATACAAGTCACCATCCGAATTGGGACGCTAAGAACCGGCACGGATTGAAGGAATGCTTACCCTTCGAATTTACTCAAATAGAAAATTGTATACCTAAAAATATTCAAAAATCGCAAGTTGAAGAGAAACCTGTAGAGGAAATGAAAACCCCTCCGAAAGAAGAAACGCCGAAAGCAGAACCTGTTGTAAAAGCCGAGCCTAAAAAGAAGGCTAAGGAAGACGACGGGATCCCGAAAGACCTGAAGAAGCTTATGGAAGCACGAAATATCACAGAAGCTGAAATACAAGCCGTTGTAGGAAGTAAAGGGTACTTCCCGGCTGATATGAGAATTAAAGACTACCCGAAAGAATTTATAGACGGTTGCTTAATTGCCGCATTCGACACTGTAGCTCAGGCGATAGAAGCAAACCGAGACGAAAATGTACCGTTTTAATAATAAGGAGGATAACGATCATGGCAGAAGAAAGAGCATTTAGTTGGGACGAAGAAATTGAAGCAGTGGAAAACGAGTTTGTCGA
>NZ_AWXA01000032.1:0-33389 GCF_000478965.1 Megasphaera vaginalis (ex Srinivasan et al. 2021) | reverse complement strand
CGTTATTATGTTATGATAGGAAGGAAGTCAGGAGGTGTGTGCTGGTGAAAAATCATGATCTGCGCGGGTACTTGTGTGCCGGCGGCGGCGCCGTCATTTGGGGCCTTTCCGGCGTCGTAGGACAGTATCTGTTGGTCCATTATGATGTTACGGCATATTGGATCACGAGTGTGCGCATGGCCGGTGCCGGTGTTGTGCTCCTGGCCCTGGCCGGCCGGCAGCTGCTGTCGCTGCGAAGTGCGGTGACTGAAGAACACCGCCTGCTGTTGCATTTGATCGGCTACGGAATTTTCGGGTTAATGCTCAGTCAGTTGGCTTTTTATTCGTGCATCCAATTTTCCAATGCCGGCACGGCGACGATCCTGCAAACGTTAAGCGTCGTCATGATGGCCGTCATCGTTTGCTTTACTGCCGGACGCCGTCCTTACGGCAGAGAGTCCCTTTCCATCCTGTTAGCTCTCGTCGGAGTCTTTCTGATATCGACACACGGGGACTGGCGGCAAGTCGTCTTATCGCCGTTGGCCCTGACGTGGGGACTGCTGGCCGCTGTCGGCTGTGTCTGTTATTCTTTTCTGGCTATTTCCCTGGTCAGGCGCTGGGGCAGCATCGTTGTTAACGCATTGGGAATGCTTATTGGCGGTCTGGCCTTGGCCGCCGTCATTCAGCCGTGGCGCTCATTGCCGTCTTTTGACGGGGCGGCATGGGGGCTTTTTGCCGCTATCATCCTGATCGGCACGGTACTGACGTATATTCTTTTTTTGCGTGGCGTCGGTGATATCGGTCCCATCAAGGCGACGCTTTTGGGGACACTTGAACCCCTTTCGTCAGCCCTCTGTTCGGCGATTTTTCTGGGGACCGTCTTTCAGCCTGCCGAACTGGTCGGGTTTGTCTGTATTATACTGACTGTGTTTTTAGTTATGGCACAGAAGCGTGTCACCGGATAGGAGCGTAGAGAATGACGGAACGGGAACGGATGGAAGCGGGAAAATTGTATGTTCCGCAAGGCGAAGAACTGCGTCGGCTTTACGACAGAGCCAAAAAGCTGACGGGAGTGATCAATAATCCCCTGGAACACGATGAAGAGCGGCGTAAGGCGAATTTTCGGGAACTCTTCGGAGCTATTGGCGAGCGTTTTTGGATCGCGCCGCCTTTTTATTGCGATTACGGGTATACGATTCATATCGGCGACGGTTTTGCTGCCAATTACGGCTGCGTCATCATTGATGTCGCTGCAGTGACTATCGGGAACAATGTCCTGCTGGGACCGCAGGTCGGGATTTATACGGCAGGGCATCCGCTCGCGGCTGCCGTACGGCGACGCGGTCTGGAGTTCGGCAGGCCGGTCGTCATTGGCGATGATGTTTGGATCGGCGGTCACAGCACGGTCAATCCGGGCGTTACGATCGGCAGCAATGTTGTCATCGGATCGGGCTCGGTCGTTACCAGGGACATCCCCGATCAGGTTGTCGCTGCCGGCAATTCCTGCCGTGTTCTGCGCCCGTTGACGGCGGCGGACGAGGCGTATTGGCAGCAACTGGCTGACCGGTACGGAGCGGACGGATAAAAGTGAGAAAGGCGTCCAAGTATGGCGGTGTCCCGGCTTTTATGTATTTGCCGACAGACAGTAAAGTTTTTCTTGACTTTAGTGACAGATATCTTTAAAATATAACGAGAATAGGAAGCAGTCCCGAGAGGCTGTTCGATTCGATCTTTACATGCTTGTACCTTTAATGTAGTCCAGTGAGGCTAAAAAGGGACATATTTTGTCGTGTCTGTTAATATGACCTTTGCCCAGGGCGAAGGTCTTTTTTTGTACAAAGGAGGATTTCCATGAGTCTGTTGCAAGGCAAGAGTCTGTTGGGATTGCAGGGTGCAACGCGAGAAGAAATCGAACTGATCTTGCGCGCCGCCGCCAGGATGAAAGCTGTCGTGAACAGCGGAAATAAGAAGTTGCCCCTCCTGCGGGGGAAGTCGGTCGTCAATATGTTTTTTGAACCGAGCACGCGGACGAGCGGATCCTTTGAAATGGCAGCCAACTATCTCGATGCCAGCGTGGTAAATTTTATGCCGCGCGGCAGTTCGCTGGTCAAAGGCGAAAGCTTTCGCGACACCTTGCTGACCGTTACGGCTATGGGCGTCGACGCTATCGTCATGC
Organism: Megasphaera vaginalis (ex Srinivasan et al. 2021); assembly: GCF_000478965.1. Lineage (NCBI taxonomy): Bacteria > Bacillati > Bacillota > Negativicutes > Veillonellales > Veillonellaceae > Megasphaera > Megasphaera vaginalis (ex Srinivasan et al. 2021). Next base: position 31,234 of record NZ_AWXA01000032.1, on the reverse strand, counting down.
GTCACAAGCAGGAAGGCTCGCCACTTTTTGCGCATCAGTGCGTGGATCCTGTTATCATTAACGCCGGTGACGGCGCCCACGAGCATCCGACGCAGGCACTGCTGGATCTCTATACGATACAAGAAGTGAAAGGGCGCATTGACGGCTTGAAAGTCGTCATCGTCGGCGATATCGATCACAGCCGCGTGGCTCGTTCCAACGTTTACGGCTTGAAGACGATGGGCGCCGATGTTCACCTTGTCGGCCCGCGCACGTTGTTGCAGCCGGAACTGGCCGCGGCTCTCGGCGTCACCTTTCATTATGATCTGGACGAAGCCCTTGAAGGTGCTGATGTTATCAACATTCTGCGGATTCAGAAAGAGCGGCAAGGCGCCGGCTTTTTCCCCAGCGATGGCGAGTATTACAGTCAATTCGGCATTAATGCGGTACGGCTGCAAACAGCGAAAAAAGACGTTCTCATTCTGCACCCGGGACCGATGAATCGCGGTTTGGAAATTGGTACGGACATTTGTTACGGCAGCCATTCGTCCATTCAGGAACAGGTCAAGAACGGCTTGTGCGTACGCATGGCGGTACTTTATTTAACGATTATAGGAGGAGACGAAAATGGCATTACTCGTTAAGAACGGCAGAGTGATCAATCCGGCGTTACAGACGGACGATATTTGCGATATCTTGATCGACGACGGCAAATTCCAAGCTGTCGGCAAACATCTTCAGGCTGACGGCGCCGTTGTTTTCGATGCATCCGGACTCGTTGTGGCGCCGGGCTTTATCGATATGCATGTTCATTTACGTCAACCTGGACAGTCCGGTAAAGAAACGATCGCCAGCGGTACGCAGGCGGCTGCCGCCGGCGGCATTACACGAGTTGTCACAATGCCGAATACGGATCCCGTTATTGACAAGGCGATTATCGTTGAAGGCTTGAAATACAAGGCGGAACGAGAAGGCGTCGTGAAAGTGGACGTCATCGGAGCGCTCTCGAAAAATCAGGAAGGAAAAGAACTGTCGGCAATGGGGGCTATGGCCGATGCCGGCGCCGTCGCTTTTTCCGACGACGGGCATTATGTGGAAAGCGCCGATTTCATGCGTAAGGCTATGGAATATGCCGATATGCTCCACAAGCTTGTCATTGACCATTGCGAAGACGGCAGCCTTGTTGCCGGCGGCTATATGCATGAAGGCGCCGTCTCCAACGAGCTTGGCCTGAAAGGGCGTCCGGCTGTGGCTGAAGACATTTCCGTCGCCCGTGACATTCTTTTGGCGGAAGCGACGCATGCTGCCGTCCATATTGCGCACATCAGCACGAAGAACGCCATCGATATGGTGCGTCGGGCCAAGGCGAAAGGGATCCGTGTCACGGCGGAAGCAACGCCGCAGCATATGATTCTTACCGATGAAGCGCTGCGCGGCTTTGATCCGCGTTTCAAGGTCAACCCGCCGTTGCGGTCGGAAGAACATCGTGCCGCTGTCGTTGCCGGATTGCTCGACGGCACGATCGATGCCATTGTTACCGATCATGCGCCGCATACGTGGGAAGAAAAGGACCGTTCGCTGAATTTGGCGCCGAGCGGTTTTGTCGGTTTGGAAACGAGCGTTGGCACGGTGCTGACCTATCTGTACCATACGGGCAGTGTCGATTTGACGACTATCGTCCGCGCCATGTCGACGGCACAAGCCGAGATTCTGGGTCTTGACGCCGGCGTCATTGCCGTCGGCAAAGCCGCCGACTTGACCATCCTTGATCTGCATAAAGAATGGGTTGTCGATTCGGGGACATTTTATTCGAAAGGCAAATCGACGCCTTTCGACGACATGATTTTGAAGGGGAAGGCTGTCGCAACGATTGTTGACGGTGAAATTGTCATGAAGGACGGGGAGGTATTGCGATGAAGGGAAGACTCATCTTAGAAAATGGACAGCAATTTTGCGGCGATATGCTGACTGCTGCCGCAACGGTCGGCGAAGTCGTTTTCAATACGGGCATGACGGGGTATCAGGAAACGTTTACGGATCCGTCTTATGCCGGGCAGATCATCACCTTGACGTATCCGCTTATCGGTAATTACGGCCTCTTTCATGAGATTGAACAGGCTGACAGACCGTATGCGGCCGGGTTTATCGTCAGTGAGCTTTGCGATGCGCCGAGCAATTGGCAGAATGAAGGTCCCCTGGCGACCTTTATTATGACCCATCATATTACCTGTCTCTACCATGTCGATACGCGGGCCATTACCCGAGCAATCCGCAGCCATGGCGTCATGAAGGGCGTTATCGTACCTGATACGATGACGGAAGAAGCGGTAAAGGAGCTGTTTGATACGCCGCTGGAAACGCAGCTTATCGCGCGAGTTTCGACGAAGCAGGTCAAACAGCGGGGGAATGGGCAGTATCACGTCGCCGTCATGGACTACGGTGCCAAAGATAATATTTTGCGTGATCTCATTAGAAATGATTGCCGCATTACCGTTTTTCCCCATGATACGAAAGCGGAAGACGTTTTAGCCGTCCGGCCTGACGGTATTTTCCTTTCCAACGGCCCCGGCGATCCGGCAGATGTGCCGCAGTGCTATGAGGAAGTAAAAAAAATGATCGGCAAAAAGCCGATTTTCGGTATTTGCATGGGGCTTCAACTTTTGGGGCTGGCTCTCGGCGGCCAGGCGAAAAAGCTGGCTTTCGGCCATCGCGGGTCCAATCATCCCGTTAAAGATGTGCAGACGGGACGAGTCTATATTACGTCCCAGAACCACGGTTATGTCATTGACGAAACGACGTTGCCGGAAGGCGTTACCGTGACGCATCGCAGCCTTCACGACAATACCCTGGAGGGCTTTGTGTATCCGGAAAAACGGATCATGTGCGTCCAATATCATCCGGAAGCATCGCCGGGACCGACTGATAACTTGTATCTGTTTGGACAATTTATCCAGATGATGGAGGGAAACTAAGATGGCAGCTGAATTAAAGAAGGTTCTCGTAATCGGATCGGGGCCGATTATTATCGGTCAGGCCGCTGAATTTGACTATGCCGGCACACAGGCCTGCCGTTCGCTGAAAGAAGAAGGATTGGAAGTCGTCCTGATCAACAGTAATCCGGCGACGATCATGACTGACGAAGATATTGCCGACCGTGTCTATGTAGAGCCGATTTCCCTGGACTATGTTACGGAGGTCATTGAAAAGGAACGGCCAGATGGCCTTCTGGCAACGCTCGGCGGACAGGTCGGCTTGAATATGGCCGTTCAACTGTCCACTGCCGGCGTGCTGGAAAAATATAATGTCCGCCTTTTGGGGACCGATCTGAGCGCGATTCAGGAAGCGGAAGACCGGGAACTGTTCAAAAAAGCGATGAACGACATTCATCAGCCCGTGCCGGAAAGCGATATTTTTGAAGACGTGACTGCGGCTATCGACTTTGCCGACAAGATCGGTTATCCGATTATCGTGCGGCCCGCGTATACCTTGGGCGGCACCGGCGGCGGCATCGCTCATGACGAAGAGGAACTGTTCATGATCGCCACGCGGGGGATCAAGCTCAGCCCGATTAATCAGATCCTCGTTGAACGGTCCGTAGCAGGTTGGAAGGAAATCGAATATGAAGTCATGCGTGACAAGGCGGATAACTGCATTATCGTCTGCAATATGGAAAATATCGATCCCGTCGGCGTGCATACCGGTGATTCCATCGTCGTGGCACCGAGTCAGACGCTGAATGATTTGCAGTATCAGATGCTGCGGACGGCGTCGCTCGACATTATTCGCCGCCTGAAGATTGAAGGCGGCTGCAACGTGCAGTATGCCTTGGATCCGAATAGCAATCAGTACTATGTTATTGAAGTAAACCCCCGAGTCAGCCGTTCATCGGCGCTTGCGTCCAAGGCTACGGGCTATCCCATTGCCAAGGTGGCCGCCAAGGTCGCGACAGGCAAAACGTTGGATGAAATCATGAATGCCGTTACGGGTAAGACGACGGCTTGTTTCGAACCGGCCTTGGATTACTGTGTCGTCAAATTTCCGCGTTGGCCCTTTGAAAAGTTCGCCCTTGCCGATCGCACGTTAGGAACGCAGATGAAGGCGACCGGTGAAGTCATGGCCCTAGACCGGACCTTCGAAGGAGCGCTGCTCAAGGCCGTCCGTTCGCTGGAAATCGGGGTCAATTACGTATCGCTGAAAAAGCTTGAAAGCAAATCGCTCATCGATATTGTGGAACTGCTGCAAAAGCAGGATGACGAGCGGATCTTTGTCGTGATTCAGGCGCTCCGCCTCGGCATTAGCGCTGAAAAAATTCATTTTATCACAGGGTATGACTTATGGTTCCTGCGCAAATTGATGAATATCGTTTCCTTGGAAGAACGGCTGAAAAAAGAAGGGTTGACGACGGAAGCCGTCGCCTTGGCAAAGAAATACAGTATGCCTGATGCCGTTATTGGCGCCTTTACCGGCAAGACGGAAGAAGAAGTGCGGGAGTTCCGCGTCGGCAGAGAGATTTGCCCGACCTTCAAGATGGTCGATACTTGCGCTGCCGAATTCGAAGCGGCGACGCCGTACTATTACTCGTGTTACGCCGGAGAAGATGAGGTCAAGCCTCTCGGTAAGAAGAGCGTCATCGTTATCGGTTCCGGCCCGATCCGTATCGGACAGGGCATTGAATTCGATTATTGCTCCGTTCACTCCGCCTGGGCCTTGCGCAACGCCGGCATGAACAGCATCATCGTCAATAATAATCCGGAAACGGTCAGTACCGATTTCGATACGTCGGACAGCTTGTATTTTGAACCGCTTACGGTAGAAGACGTCATGGCTGTTGTCGACAAGGAAAAGCCCGTCGGTGTTATTTGCCAATTCGGCGGTCAGACGGCGATCAATCTGGCGGCTCCGCTGGCGGCGCGGGGCGTTACCGTTCTCGGGACTTCCGTCGATGGGATGGATCGGGCCGAAGACCGGGAACGGTTCGATGAACTCTTGGCGAAATTGAATATTCCCAGGCCGGCGGGACGCATCGCTACGAGTGATACGGAAGCCATGTCGGTTGCAAAGGAACTGGAGTTTCCGCTTATCGTCCGCCCGTCGTACGTTCTCGGCGGCAGAGCCATGGAAATCGTCTATACGGAAGCTGAATTGGAACGCTATCTTCGCGAAGCCGTCATCGCTTCGCCGGATCATCCGATCCTGATTGATGAATATATGGTTGGCCGTGAAGTGGAAGTTGACGCCATTTCGGATGGAAAAGACGTCTTCATTCCCGGTATCATGGAACAAGTCGAACGGGCCGGCGTTCATTCCGGCGATTCTATCGCCGTTTATCCGCCGCAGCATCTTTCTGCGGCTACAATCGACAAGATTGTCGATTATACGACGCGCATTACGCTGGAATTGGGTGTGAAAGGAAGCGTCAATATTCAGTTCGTCGTGGCCAAAGGGAAGTTGTATATTATTGAAGTCAATCCGCGTTCGAGCCGTACTGTGCCGTTCCTCAGCAAGGTTACTCACGTGCCGATGGTTGAACTGGCGACGCGCATTGCTTTAGGCGAAACGCTGCAGTCCATGGGGATCGCCGGCGGCCTTTTGCCGCCGCGCGGTCACGTTGCGGCGAAAGCTCCGGTATTCTCCTTCAGCAAAATCGGCTTGGCTGAAATCGCTTTGGGGCCTGAAATGAAGTCGACAGGGGAAGTCATGGGGATCGGCAAGACCTATTCCGAAGCGTTGTACAAAGCCGTCAGCGGCGCTAAGATGAGAATTCCCGCAGGCGGTACGATTCTGGTGACCGTTGCCGACAGGGACAAGGAAGAAGCGTTGGCATTGGCCAAGGGATTCCGGGATCTGGGTTATCATATCATTGCCACGGAAGGGACGGGAAAGTATTTTAACGATAACGCCTTTACTGTGGACGTCGTTCGCAAGATTCATGAATCGGGACAGAATATTGCCAGCTTAATCCGTAACGGCAAGATTGATCTCGTCGTCAACACTTTGACGGCAGGTAAGCATCCTGAACGCGACGGCTTCAATCTGCGCCGTATTGCTGTTGAACTGGCGGTTCCGTGCCTGACGTCGCTCGATACGGCCAGAGAAGTTCTGCGCGTCTTTGCCAATAAGGGAAAAGGCGACGGTTATCACCGGGTTGCGGCATTGCAGGACTACGATCTGGATGAATAATTTAACAGAGTATGGTCTGGAGAACTCTTCACGGCAGCGTGGGGAGTTCTCGCCGTATGTACGATAATGAAACGGGTTAGTAACGGGTCTTGAAAAAAGGTTTGACAAAAATAAAAAATGCAACTATAATGAATAAAAATTCAATATTAGCTAAAGGTAAAGCATGTATACTACAAGCGTGGAAGGAGCCGATAATGAAAACAAAGGTGTTTATCAACGGACATGAAGGGACGACGGGACTGCGGATTCACGATCGCCTGAAAAGCAGAGACGATATCGAATTGATTTCCATTGACGATGAACTGCGAAAGGATCCGAAGGCGGTTAAGGACTGTTTGGCTGCTGCCGACATCGCGTTTCTTTGCTTGCCTGACGGGGCGGCAAGGGAAGCGGCCGTATTGGCGGAGGATCTCTCGGTGCGCCTTATCGATACGTCGACGGCGCATCGGACGGCGGCGGGATGGATCTACGGGTTTCCCGAATTGTCGGCAACGCAGCGTGCGGCTATTGCCGCCGGCAAGCGCATCGCCAATCCCGGATGTCACGCCAGCGGCGTTATTGCCGCTGTGCAGCCGTTGATAGCAGCCGGTGTTATGGCCGCCGACTATCCTGTAACCGCCTATTCCCTTACCGGTTACAGCGGCGGCGGCAGAAAAATGATAGAACAATACGAAGGGCCTGACAGAACGGCGGCATTTTCGGCGCCGCGCCAGTATGGGCTCAATCAGATGCATAAACATTTACCGGAGATGAAAAAATTTTCCGGTCTCCAGTATGAACCTGCATTTACACCCGTCGTTGCCGATTATTACAGCGGCATGGAAGTAACGGTGCCGATTTTTACGAGACTGCTGCAAAAAAAGGTCGGCTGCCGGGATATTTGGCAGTTGTATAGCGAACATTACGGCAACAGTCCGTTTATCCGTGTCGCCGCTGTCGATGATGCCAAGAGACTTGTCGGCGCCAATGCGTTGGCGGGATACGATGATATGGAGATACTGATCAGCGGTAATGATGAACGAATCGTTATCACGACGTTATTTGATAATTTAGGAAAAGGGGCGTCCGGCGCCGCTATCGAAAATATGAACTATATGATCGGAGCCGAGGCGACAACGGGGTTGAAGCTACATCGTTGAAGAAAGGTGGAATGAAGATGAACGGCATAGGTGCAACAAAGTTGCCGCAGGGGTTTCGTTCATCCGTTACGTACAGCGGGATGGACAGCAGGCTTAAGGTGGATACGGCCATGATTCGCAGCGAAAAGGAATGTTATCTTCTTCGTTCCGTCCATACGCGGATTTCCTGTACGATGACGAAAGTGCTTATCTGGCATCATGGGATTGCTTTGCCGCAGGGCCGCCGCGGCAGCGAGATTACCGGGCAGCTTTGTGCGGCGGCCGATGCTGCCGCCGGCGTGTATGGATCCGCTTTGCTTGCCAGCGGATCCGCCGCAGGGCACTTTCGGCCGTCCCGGCTTGTGGACAGTTTTCCTTCACTGGCTGCCGATCTGAACGATGACGGCGCGGAGGCGTTGGCCTCCGTATCGGCAGGAAAGATATTGACCGTCAGCGGCTGCGGATCTCACGTCATGGCCGTCGTTGCGGCGCCGACTGTTGCCGGCAAAGGGGTTGCGCTCTTTTTGACCGATACGGGCTTATCGGGCGAAGAGGCGGGAATTGTCTGGCGAAATTTGACAGATCGCTATGACTTTCACGATTATGATGCGGTTTTGATGGCTGTGGCTGCAGAGCGGCAGCCGCACTTGTTTGCTGCAGACGCCTTGGCGTTGGCGCTGGAATCGATGGGTGTGAAAAGATGCTGCAGAACGGCAAGTTAAAAGCCGGCGGCGGAGCGGGGGGAAGAACATGACAATGAGTACAGGTGGTTCGACAATAACAAATGCGGATAAAGCGGCGATTTTAACCGATGCCTTACCGTATATCAAGCGGTATAACGGGAAGATTATCGTCGTCAAGTACGGCGGCAATGCCATGACGAACGATCCGTTGAAACAATCGGTTATGGGGGATTTGGTGCTGTTGAGTCTGATCGGCGTCAAGGTCGTTCTCGTTCACGGCGGCGGCCCGCATATAAAAGAAACGCTCGACAAACTGGGAATAGAGTCGAAGTTTCTTGACGGTTTGCGCGTAACTGATGAAGAAACGATGAAAGTCGTACAAATGGTATTGGCCGGACAGGTCAATAAAGATCTGGTCAACCTTTTGGGACTGATGGGCGGTAAGGCAGTCGGCCTTTGCGGCCTGGATGATCAAATGATACAAGTCAAGAAGCAAAGCAACGAACTGGGACTGGTCGGAGAAATCACGCATATTGACGTATCCCTGATTAAGGATAACCTGGAAAAAGGGTACATTCCCGTCATTTCCACGATCGGTACCGATCTGAAAGGAAAAGCGTATAATATTAACGCCGATACGGCAGCTGCGGAAATCGCCGGTGCGTTGCACGCGGAATGCATGATTTCCATGACCAATATTGATGGTGTTCTTGCCGATCCGCATGACGCCTCCACCTTGCTCAAAGAAATCACATTGCAGCAGGCGGCGGAATTAAAGCGGGACGGCACGATTGCCGGCGGTATGATTCCGAAAGTGAAGTGCTGTACCGACGCCGTGCAGGCCGGCGTAAAACGTGTTTTCATCGTGAACGGCACGGTTCCTCATGCTATTTTGATCGAGCTGCTGACGGCAGAGGGGCTGGGGACGATGGTTGTTGAGCAGCATGTTGATGACGGGGAGGGAGCGCTATGATGATGCGGAACTATAAGGAATTGGATAAGGAATATATTGTTAATGTGTACAATCGTCTGGATGTCGTCCTGGATCACGGTAAAGGCGCCGTATTGTATGATACGGACGGCAAAGAATACATCGATCTGAGTGCCGGTATTGCCGTCAACGTTTTCGGTGTCTCCGACGATGCCTGGCAGGCGGCCGTTATTGCGCAGTTGCAGAAATTAAGTCATATTTCCAATGTGTTTTATACAGAGCCGCAGGTGCTGTTGGCGGAAAAACTCTGCCAGCGGACGGGAATGAAAAAGGTGTTCTTTTCCAATTCCGGCGCCGAATCCAATGAATGTGCCATTAAAGCGGCGCGGAAGTATTCGCATGATAAGTATGGCGACGGCAGGCATACGATCATTACGCTGAAAAACAGCTTTCACGGCAGAACGATGGCGACGTTGTCCGCTACCGGTCAGGATTCCCTGCATCAGGATTTCGGACCTTTTGTAGATGGTTTCGTTTATGCCGATGCCGACGATTTCAATTCCGTTAAAGCGCTGGCGGAGAAAAACGACGTCTGCGCCGTCATGATGGAGCTCGTTCAGGGAGAGGGCGGCGTCAGGGCCTTGGATCGGGATTTTGTCCAAGCTACGGCCGCTTACGCCAAGGCGCATGATATTTTACTGATTATCGATGAAGTACAGACCGGTAACGGCAGGACCGGCGCGCTGTATGCGTATATGAATTACGGTATCCAACCCGATATTGTATCTACGGCCAAGGCCCTCGGCGGCGGCTTGCCTTTGGGGGCGACACTGTTTGCCGCGTCGTGCGCCGCAACGCTTGACAGCCACAGTCACGGGTCCACGTTCGGCGGTAATCCGATCTGTGCCGCCGGCGCCTGCAATATTATTGACCGGATCGACGATGCGCTGTTGCAGGACGTAAAGGCGAAAGGCGCGTATATCAAGGAAGAACTGGCGCGTTGCAAGCATGTTCAGTTTGTTTCCGGCATGGGCATGATGATCGGCGTCAAGACGGACAAAGAGTTAACCCAACTCGTCAGCAACTGTATTGACGAAGGCCTTTTGGTATTGACGGCGAACGATTTGCTCCGGCTCCTGCCGCCGCTGAATATTCCTATGGACGTGTTGAAACGGGCTGTCGAGAAATTGAAGAAAATTATCGACGCGTAAATCAAAAGGAAAGGACAGGCAAGAGACTACTTGCCTGTCCTTTCCTTTTATGCGTTGCATCAGATCTTTGCTGCTGCGCCGGACTGTTTGCAGCGGCTTTTTATGCTGCACGGGAGTTGAAAATCGTTTCTCTGTGCAGTATGATCATACTATACTGGCGCGATTGCCTGCGCTATATACAGATCATCTGTAAAATAAAGGAGAGAATTGCGATGAAGGGAAAGCAGATAGGCTTATTCTGTTGTACCGTGGCGATGGCGGCAGTGTTGCTGGCCGGCTGCGGCACAACGGACGATGGCGCTAAAGCGTCGAAGCCGGGAGACGGTGCACAAACTGCTGTCGCCGATTTAGGCAAGAGTAAAGACGGCACGTATACGGCAGAAAGCTCCGCTGACGACAAGTTGGGTAAGACAGATGTGGCGATTACCGTGCGGAATCACAAGATTACCGGCGTTGTCGTTAAGGGGATAGATAGAGACGGTAAGATAAAAGATGAAACGTACGGTAAGAATTTAGGCGAAGATCGCTATAAACGGGCGCAAACAGCGTATCGGTCCATGAAAATGTATGGCGATGACCTCGTCAAAACGCAGTCTGTCGATGCCGTTGACGCTGTGGCTGGGGCGACCGTCTCGCATACGCAGTTTGTCGAAGCGGCGCGGAAAGCCTTAGTTGACGCACAGAAATAGAGGGGAAGATAGTGGCTAGCCGCGCTGCCGATTGCAGCGAGGGTCGGCGCTTGTTTTTGGCTTACTTTGCGCCGTTTTGCCGGACGGAAAAACGACACGCCGAACGTTGTTTAAACGTTCGGCGTGTCGTTTGTTTTCATAACGCTTTTTATCATAATAGTGATTGGATACGGTCCTTGATTTTTCGCGTAACATCAGGATTATTCATCGTATACACATGGATGCCGTCGACGTCGTTGGCCAGAAGGTCGGCAATTTGGTCGATGGCATAGGCGATGCCGATATCCTGCATGGCGGTCGGGTCGTCGCCGTACGCGTCGATGGCACGGCGGAATTTTTGCGGCAGCGATGCGCCGCAAAGTGCGATCATCCGTTCGATTTGACTCTTGCTTGTAACCGGCATGATGCCGGCTTCAATCGGCGCGGTTATACCGGCAGCGGCGGTTCGCTCGCGAAAGCGGTAGAAGATGGTATTATCAAAGAACAGTTGAGATAAAAATTTTCCGGCGCCGGCTGCTTCTTTTTCCTTCATATAATGAATGTCGTCGTCAAGGCTGGTAGCCTGAAGGTGCCCCTCCGGATAGCAGGCGGCGGCAATGTTGAATTCATCGCCTGTTTGTTCTTTGATGAAGCGGATCAGATCAATGGCGTGAGGAAAGACGGCGGCCGGTTCAAGTCCGGGAACGCTGTCGCCGCGGAGCGCCAGGAGATTGGTAATACGCCGTTGGCGATAATCATTGAGTACGGCAAGTACCTCTGCGGCGGTCAGGTTTAGGCAAGTCAGGTGGGGGACGGCGGTCAGCTTGCAGTCGGTTATGATTTTTTCTGCGACTTCCGCTGTTCGCGTTCCGCCTTGCCCGCTGGCACCGCAGGTGACGCTGATGAAATCGGGCTTTAATTCGCTCAGTTCACGCAGGACGGCGATCATCGGTTCAAGCGGCGAAGCCGCTTTGGGCGGGAAGACTTCAAGAGAAAATGTTTTTCTGTCAGGAAATGAGGGGCTGGCGGTCATAGGCTGTCTCCTTTATGATGAATTGAAACGACTGATTGTATGTACAGTATGAAAGAAAGACCGGAATTTTTCAAGAGAATTCCGGTCTTTCTGCGGCGCCTTAGAAACTCGGTAAAATGGCTCCCTGGTATTTGTCTTCAATGAATTTTTTCACTTCCGGAGACTGGAGCGCTTTGATCAATTTCTGGATTTCCGGCCGCGATTCATCGCCTGCGCGGATTGCCAGAATATTGGCGTACGGCGAATCCTTGGATTCCAGGAAAAGGGCGTCTTTCAGCGGATTCAAACCGGCTTCCATGGCGAAATTCGTATTGATAACGGCAATGTCGACATCGTCGAGGGAGCGGGGAACTTGTGCGGCTTCAAGTTCAAGGAATTGGAGATTTTTGTCGTTGCCGACGATATCTTGCACTGTAGACGCAATGTTGCCGCCGTCTTTCAAGGTAATCAATCCGGCGCTTTGCAGAATGAGGAGCGCGCGGCCGCCATTGGACGGGTCGTTAGGAATGGCCACCTTGCCGTCTTGCGGTACGTCTTTCAGATCCTTGATCTTATGGGAATACACGCCCATCGGTTCGACGTGGACTTTTCCGGCTGAGACGAGTTTTGTGCCGTGTTCGCTGTTGAATTTATCCATAAACGGCACGTGCTGATGGAACGTTGCATCAAGTTCGCCGTCGGCCAACGCCAGATTCGGTTTGACATAGTCCGTAAATTCAACGATTTTCAAATCGATGCCTTCTTTAGCCAGAAGCGGTTTGATTTCATTCAGGATTTCGCTGTGCGGTACCGGTGTGGCGCCGACGGTGATCGTCGTATTCTTCGTGCTTTCCGTACCGCCTGCCGGCGTGCTGCTGCCGCAGCCGCCTGCTAATACTGCCAACGACAGAAGTGCTGCCGTCGCTAATAAAGATAATTTTTTGAAATGGTTCATTTAACGGATTCCCCCTTTGGTAATGTATAGCGGAAGTCAATAAAAAAGCCTCTTTCCGAAAGAAGAAAGAGGGTACCGTTTCTTTATCTCTCGGAATTGCTTCCGCAGGAATTGGCACCGTATTACCGGTTGCCGGGCTTCATAGGGCCAGTCCCTCCGCCACTCTGGATAAAATGTATGAACTTGTTCGGTTGTCATTCTACTAGGAAAAGGAATCATTGTCAAGAAAGAGGATAGATTTTTTGCGGCAAAATTGTAGACGCGGAGAAATCCCTGTGCTATCCTGAAAAGACATGAATGATGAGGAGGAACGAATGATGGAAGTATTGCACGAGCCCTTTGTGAGAGACTGCATTCATATGGCGGAAGAAGCGAATCAGCGCGGCTGGCATGAACGAAACGGCGGTAATCTCAGCTATCGTTTAACGGCGGCGGAAGCGGCTGCTTGCCGTGCGGGCTTCGGTACGAAACGGAACTGGCTGCCTTTGACGATGCCGCTTCCGGTATTGGGCGGCGATTTCTTTCTTCTTACAGGCAGCGGCAAATACATGAGCAAGGTTGCTGCCGCTCCGGAAGAGTGTCTCGGCATTATTGAGCTGGCAGCCGACGGCGGCAGCTATGCCGTCCGTTGGGGGCTGGAAAAGGGCGGTAACGTGACCAGTGAGCTGCCGACGCACCTTCGGACACAGGCTTTGAAGAAGAGACGGGATGCAAGTCGCAACCGCATTGTTTACCATGCGCATCCGGCAAATCTGATCGCCTTGACGTTCGTCGTTCCCATTGACGATGCCGCCATTACGAGGGAACTGTGGGAAGCGGATATTGAAAATCCCCTCGTTTTTCCCGAAGGTATCGGTATCGTACCTTGGATGGTGCCCGGCAGCGAAGCGGTGGCGACGGCGACGTTGGCGAAAATGGAGCGATATCGGGCTGTCATCTGGGCGCATCACGGCACCTTCGTTTGCGGTGACGATTTTGATGACGCTTTCGGATTAATGGATTCGCTGGAAAAAGCGGCGTCCATTTGTGTGAAAATCCGCGCTATGGGCGGCAAACGGCAGGCGATGACGAATCAGAACTTGTCGGATCTGGCGGCGGCCTTCGGCCTGCTTCTACACGAAGGCGCATTGCGGCTAGGGGAAGAGACGTCAAAAGGGAAGACGTAAGGGCCGTGCTTTTTCCGCCGTTTTTGCGCGGAACAACTATGATGGTGTGCCGACGGCATTTGCAGGCATGTTTTGCCGTACAAAAAGATGCCCGTCCGTTGCTTGACAAGAACAGAGTGTGCAGTATATAATACTGTCCAAACATAAATACCAGATCGATGAACGAAACGAGTATATCCGAGTGGGGCAGTTACAGCGAGCTGATGGCAGTGGAAGTTCAGCACGGACCGGCGGGTAGAATGGATTCGGGAGATGCGGCCTGAACGATGTTTCCAGTAGGGTGCGCCGGTGTAGTTCCATCGCTATCAAAGAACCTTGTATCGCTTAGGCCGTACAAGTGAGCCGGGCATGGAACATGCCAATTGGGGTGGCACCGCGGAATGACAACCTTTCGTCCCTTTTTTGAGGGACGAAAGGTTTTTTTGTATGCAAAAGGGGAGAAAAACGCGATGTTGGAAATGAGAGATGTAAGTTTTTCCTATGACAATACGGCAACCGTGTTGGAGCATATTGATCTGCAAATCGGTACCGGGGAGTTCATCGGACTCGGAGGGCGGAACGGCTGCGGCAAGACAACGGTAACGCGTCTTCTCATGGGACTGGAAAAGCCGACAACAGGAAAAATCTGCTTGGACGGCAAAGATATTACGGCTGCCGATGCGGCGCAGCGCAGCCGTTACATGGGGTATGTCTTCCAACGGCCGGAGCGGCAAATGTTTCGCGCTACCGTAGCCGCCGAAGTAGCTTACGGGCCTCAGCAGCTGGGGTTGCGGGGTGAGGCGGTGCGGAAGGCGGTTGCCGCCGCTCTGGCGGCAACAAATCTGACGACTCTGGCCGAGGCGTATCCGCCGAATCTGAATCGCGGTGAAAAGCAGCGGGTAGCCATTGCGTCGGCGCTCGCCATGAAAACGAACTATATTATCCTTGATGAACCGACGAGCGGGCAGGACAGCGCCGACAAGGACCGGCTCATGCAGTTGTTGACGGCATTAAACCGGCAGGGGATTACGATCCTCCTGATCACGCATGATATGGACATATTGGCGGCATACTGTCACCGCGTCCTGGTTATCGGCAGGAAAACCAAGGTTTTTGACGGTACGCCGGAAGAATTGTTTACGCGGCGTGACGATCTGTATGATTTGGGCCTGGCCAGGCCGGAAGCGGTAACGCTTTCGCTGGCCGTGCCGGGCATGCCCTACTGTGCGACGATGGATGCCTTTAAGGACGCATTGCTGAAGCGATTGGGAGGGGAAAAAGCATATTGAAAAAATTGGTACCTTTGACGAAATTAACGGGGACGCTGGCCTTTTCATTCTGGGCTTTAGTCCTGTATCAGCCGCTGCCGCTGGTCATTCTGGTGCTCGTTGAAGTGGCGATATTGGCGAGCTGCGGTACCTTCGGCCGTAATGGCAAAGCATTGTTCAGTCTTTGTATCTTTGCCGTGTTTCTCGGTCTCGTGCAGCTTCTTGGCGGCGGTTCCGTTACCTCCGCGTACGTTACGGGGCTGCGCATGCTGGCGATGACCGTCGTCTTTATTATCTTGTTGACAACGACGCGCTTGCAGGATCTGACGGCGGCGCTGGTCAAGCAGATCAGAATCCCCTATGAATATGCTTTTATGTTTACGGCCGCGCTGCGTTTCGTGCCCGATTTCATTGCCGAAAGCAAGGCGGTGCAGGAGGCGCAGGCCTGTCGCGGCTTATCTACCAAGGGGAATATTTTTAAAAAGTTGAAAAACTATATGTCCGTCATTCAGCCGCTCATGCTGAAATCGCTGGGGCGGTCGGAAACGATGGCGCTCAGTTTGGAACTGCGGGCGTTTGGCAGCAGTGAACACAGCTTTGTGGCCAATGTCAAGCCGAAGGGAACCGACCGGTTGTTGATTCTTGGCATGATCGTCATCAGCATTATATTGGTATACAGCCGCATCAACGGCCTTATGGCGTAAGGGGGGAAGCACAGTGAAAAAGGTAGAGAATATTGCTGCTTTGGAATTTCATCACCGGCAGGGAGGGCAATTTCGCTGGATCACGATCACGACCTTGATGCTGGCCATCGGCACGATCCTTCATCTCGTATCTCCCAGTGTGGCCGGCATTACGCCGAACTGGACGATCGCAACGTATTGCGTTGCCATTTGCCTGACCAAGCCGTCATACAAACAGGCCGTCGGCATCGGCCTTGTTGCCGCGCTCGTCAATGTCCTGACCTCGAAATCGGGATTTCCTTACGGCAATCTGATCAGTGAACCGATAGGGGCGGTGGCTTGTGCCGTTGTTGTCAAAAATTTTTCGTTCATTAAATTTAAGGGCCATTCCTGTCTGCCTGTGCTGACCGGGTTCATTGCCACCTGTCTCAGCGGCGGCGCTTTTGTCACGATACTGAAATTCGTCATGAACCTGCCGACTGTCGTATATCTCACGGGGATGCTTCCGCTAGTGGCTGTTATCGGTCTTCTAAATGCTGTCGTCACGCCGCTTATGTACTTTCCGGCGTTGCGGCTGTTCGTTTCCCGCGGTTATTTGGATTCTCTTGAAGAGCGGACGGTCACGTCCGATCACAGCGAGTATGACTTGCAGCCCGCTTCGGATGCCTTGCTGTCTGTTGAACATTTGACGTATATTTATAATAAGCGGAAGAAGCCTGTGCTGCAGGACGTGAGCCTGACAGTACAAAAAGGCGACTTTCTCGTCCTTACCGGGGAGAGCGGCAGCGGCAAAAGTTCGCTCTGCATGGCCCTTACCGGCGCAATACCGCACTATTTCGGCGGTGTCATGAAAGGGATGGTCTATGTAAAAGGAAAGGCGACGACACAGACGACGATTTCCGAATTGGCAGGCAGCGTTGGCACGATGCTTGACGATTATGACAGCCAGCTCGTTTCCATGACTGTCGAGGAAGAAATTGCCTTCAGTCTGGAGAATAAAGGGGAAGCGCCGGAAAAAATCGAAGCGGCTATTACGGAATCGCTGGCTAAAGTGGGACTCAGTGATTATCGCAAGCGCCTGCTGACGAATCTTTCCGGCGGTCAGCGGCAGCGTCTCGTTATTGCCGGCGTGTTGGCGACGAATCCGGAAATACTCATCTTTGATGAACCGACGTCGGCGTTGGATCCGGAAGGAACGCATGCTTTCTATGAACTGATCCACGATTTGAACGCAACGTACGGGCATACGGTCATCGTCGTCGAGCATACGTTGGAAGCGGTTTTGCCGTATGCCAATCGATTGGCTCTTCTGCACGAAGGAAAGCTTCTTTGTGACGGCGATTTGGAAACGACCTTGCGGTACATGTATGAGCACGACGTTTATAAACGTGCGATTCCCCAAGTCTTTGCCTGTCAGCTTGATCTGGAAAAGGCCGGTTATCGGATGCCGTCTACCTGGCTTTCTACGGAAGCGGCGCTGCAGGATCTGAAACAGTATGCATAGTTTTTGGGCAGGGGGCCGTACGGCAGTCCTGCCTTTTTGCGCAAAAGAGAGGGAGAGGAATGGATCTTCTATGTCTTGGCGACAGTCTGACCTACGGCTATCCCGGGGTACCGGCTGACAGTTGGCCGGCTCTGGTTGCACGGCATTTGGGTCTGACTGTCGTCAACCGCGGTGTCTGCGGCGAAACGACGCAGGATATTCGACTGCGACTTCCGGCTGCATTGGCGGAACTGCCTGGCGCCGTTTTTCTGATGGGCGGCTCCAACGATGTGTTGCAGGATATTGCTTTGACAGAGACAGAAAAACATATGCTGGCCATGATAGACATGGTGCAGGCCAGGGCATTGCCGCTTATCGTCGGGATTCCGCCGCTGACTTTGGCGGAAAGCGTTTACTTCGGCTGGCAAGCGCCGGCAGCCGTTGCGGCTCATCAGGCGGCGCTGACTGCATATGGTCGGTGGATCAAAGAAGAAGGCGGCAGACGGGGCTTGGGAATCGTTGATTTTGCCGCCGTGTTAGCAGGCAGCAAGGGATTGTACGCCGATGGTGTGCATCCCAATCAACGGGGATATGCAGCCTTTGCGGCGGCCGCCATTCCCGTTATTGCCGACCTCACAAGAAGAGAAAAGGGACGTCGGCAGCGTTCTGACCGCGTTAACCATTGCGTTGAATAATCTGCGGCCATGACTGTCGGCTGCTGCCGTCGGCAGTCTGTTTACTGGTTTGACGATGGAAACAGTATTATATATAATATGTTCAATAACTAAGTAAAGTTTACTGATCTGTAAAGGAGCGTTTGACCTATGAATATTATTGATGAATTGGCTTGGCGCGGCGCGGTCAACCAGATGAGCGACGAAGAAGGGTTACGGCAATTGACGGAGGAAAAAAGCGTTTCACTGTATTGCGGTGTTGACCCGACCGGCGACAGCATGCATATCGGTCACTTGATTCCTTTTATGATGCTGAAGCGGTTTCAGCTGGCCGGTCATCATCCGTATATCGTCTTAGGTGTCGGGACAGGGGCGATCGGCGATCCCAGCGGCAGAAAGACGGAACGGCAGCTGCAGAGCTTGGAAAAGATTCAAGCAAACGGCGAAAAATTGAAGGCCCAGTTCATTCATCTGTTCGGCGAAGATTCCAATATATCTATCGTCAATAACTACGACTGGCTCTCGAAAATCGATCTCCTCGGTTTTCTGCGCGATTACGGCAAACTTTTCAGCGTCAATGTCATGCTCTCGAAGGAAGTCGTAGCCAGCCGTTTGGAAGCGGGTATCTCCTTTACGGAATTCACCTATCAGATCTTGCAGTCCGTCGACTTTGATCATCTCTTTACGGCCAATGATGTACAGCTGCAGATCGGCGGCGCCGATCAGTGGGGCAATATTACGGCCGGTATCGATATGATCCGCCGCATTCACGGGCCGGAAGCCAAGGCCTTTGCCTTGACGATCCCGCTGATGCTGAAAGCGGACGGCACGAAATTCGGCAAGACGGCAGGCGGAGCGATTTGGCTCGACCCGGAAAAGACGTCACCCTTCGAATTTTATCAATTCTGGCTGAACCAGGATGACGCCGACGTTGTGAAATACTTGAAATACTTTACCTTCCTGTCGAAAGAAGAAATCGACAGCTTGGCGGCGGCCGTTGAAAAGGAACCGGAAAAGCGGTTGGCGCAGCGCCGCCTGGCGGAAGAGGTAACGACCTTCGTTCACAGTGCGGCAGCGCTGAAAGAAGCGCAGCATATTACGGAAGCGCTCTACCACGGCAGCATTGCCGATCTGTCTTGCGGCGAACTGGAACAGGCCTTCGGCAAGATGCCGACTGTCACTGTCAGTGCCGATGAAAAGAACGTTGTCGACTGGCTTGTCGATTCAGCCATTTGTAAATCGAAACGACAGGCCCGCGAAGATGTGCAGAATGGGGCGATTACGATTAACGGCAACAAAATCACGTCCCTTGACGAAATCGTCGTGCCTCATAAGAATTCGGGCGGCAAATTCGTTATCGTTCGCAAAGGAAAGAAAAACTATACGTTGGCACGAATTGAATAAAAAGTCAAGTACAATCGCATAAAATATTGTTGACGGAGCATAAATGCTGTGCTATAATAACTCATTGCAGAATGTCCAGTAGAGTGTGCATATACAGGGAGGAAGCACTTCCGTCAAGAAAAAATTAAGCAAGGTTCACGTTTTGACAGAGCCTTGCTTTTTTGTCGCTTTATGTCTGCAGTTGTCACACTGTATGATGGTTTATATTTATAAGGGGTGAAGTAACAGCATGTTCAAACCTGTGCAAGTAGGGAAACGGACTCGATACACGTACGCCAAGATCAACGAAGTCTTGAAGATGCCGCATTTGTTGGATTTGCAGATCAAATCTTACGAATGGTTCCTGGAAAAGGGACTGAAGGATATTTTTAAGGATATCTCACCGATTGAAGATGCGTCTGGTAACTTGTCGTTGTCCTTTGAAGACTTCAAATTGGGCGAACCGAAATATGACATTCGTGAGTGTAAAGCACGGGATACGACATATTCGGCACCGCTGCGCGTCCAAATTCGCCTGGTGAATCATGAAACGGGCGAAATTAAGGAACAAGAAGTGTTCATGGGCGATTTCCCGCTGATTACCGATACGGGCACGTTTATCATCAACGGCGCCGAACGTGTTATCGTCAGTCAGCTTGTCCGCTCGCCAGGTGTTTATTACGGCCGTGAAATAGACCCCATGGGTATCCGGCTTTACAGTTCCACGATTATTCCGAATCGCGGTGCCTGGATCGAATTGGAAACCGATGCCAATGATATCGTTTATGCCCGTATCGACAGGAACCGCAAGATTCCGGCGACCGTATTGATCCGCGCTCTGGGCTGGGGAACGAATGCCGATATATTGGATCTCTTTTACGATGATAAGCGGCTCATGGCGACGTTTGAGAAGGATACGACAGAGTCGCAGGATGAAGCTTTAGTGGAAATTTATAAAAAACTGCGTCCCGGAGAACCGCCGACGGTGGAAAGCGCGCGTAACCTCTTCGAAGGTCTTTTCTTCGATGCCCGCCGTTATGACATGGCCCGTGTCGGGCGCTATAAGGCCGGCAAGAAACTCGGCTGGGAACGCCGCCTGTTCGGCCTGACCTTGCATGAACCGATCGTCAATGCCGAAACCGGCGAGGTGATTGTCGATGCTCATACGGAAATCGGCGCCGCCGAAGTACAGAAAATTAAAGATAGCGGCGTTTTTTCCGGTGACGGCTTAGTTGCCGCTTTCGTTGAAAAACAGGACGGATCGACGTATAAAATTATTTGCAACAACAGTAATTTGCCTTACGGACATCGGACGATTACCCGTGAAGATATTATCGCCAATATTGATTATCTGCTGAATTTAATGGACGGATTCGGTAACGTCGACGACATTGATCATTTAGGAAATCGTCGTCTTCGCTGCGTCGGTGAATTGTTGCAGAACCAGTTCCGCATCGGTTTGACGCGAATGGAACGCGTTGTCCGCGAACGCATGACCGTGCAGGACACGGAAGCTATTACGCCGCAGGTACTGATCAATATCCGTCCCGTCGTCGCCGCGATCAAGGAGTTTTTCGGATCCAGCCAGCTGTCGCAGTTTATGGACCAGACCAATCCCTTGGCGGAATTGACCCATAAGCGCCGTCTCAGCGCGCTCGGGCCCGGCGGCTTATCGCGTGAACGTGCTGGCTTCGAAGTCCGTGACGTGCATCATTCGCACTACGGTCGCATGTGCCCTGTAGAAACGCCGGAAGGCCCCAATATCGGTCTGATTTCTTCTCTGGCCTGCTTTGGCAAGGTCAATGAGTTCGGCTTTATTGAAGCGCCGTACCGCCGTGTCGACAAAGAGACGCATGTGGTCACGAATGACGTGCATTACATCACGGCCGATGAAGAAGAACAATATATTATTGCGCAGGCCAACGAACCGCTGACGGAGGACGGCCTTTTTGCCAACGAACGCGTTGCCTGCCGTCACGGTGAAGCAGTTTTGGAAGTACGTCGCGATCATGTCGATTTTATGGACGTATCGCCGAAAGAAGTCGTGTCCGTCGGTACGTCGATGATTCCGTTCCTGGAAAACGATGACGCCAACCGTGCGCTCATGGGCGCGAACATGCAGCGGCAGGCTGTGCCGTTGCTGCGCACGCAGGCGCCCCTTGTCGGTACCGGTATGGAATATAAGGCGGCTTGCGATTCAGGGGTCTGCATTCTGGCTAAACATGCCGGTGTCATCAGCCGTGTTACGGCCGATGAGATTGTCGTTACTGCCGATACCGGCGAACGCGATACGTACAAGCTGATCAAATTCATGCGTTCCAACCAGAGCACGTGTATTAATCAGCATCCGTTGGTCTATAAAGGGGAACGCGTTGAAGCCGGTCAGGTCCTTGCCGACGGCATGGCGACTGATGGCGGCGAATTGGCGCTCGGTTATAACATTCTCGTCGCGTATATGCCTTGGGAAGGGTATAATTATGAAGATGCCGTTCTGCTCAGTGAATATTTGCCGAAAAATGACTTGTATACGTCCATTCATATTGAAGAATACGAATGTGATGCCCGCGATACCAAATTAGGCGCCGAAGAAATTACCCGCGAAATTCCGAATGTCAGTGAAGACAGCACAAAAAATCTTGACGAACAGGGGATCATCATGATCGGTGCCGATGTGTACCCCGGTGATGTTCTCGTCGGAAAGGTAACGCCGAAAGGGGAGACGGAACTGACACCGGAAGAACGGCTTTTGCGGGCCATTTTCGGTGATAAGGAACGGGAAGTCCGCGACACGTCGCTCCGTGTGCCGCACGGTGAATCGGGCAAGATCGTCGACGTTCGCGTCTTTTCTCGTGAAAACAACGACGAACTGCCGCCGGGAGTTAATCACCTGGTCCGCGTCTACATTGCACAGAAGCGGAAGATTCATGAAGGTGACAAAATGTCGGGCCGCCATGGCAATAAAGGCGTTGTATCCCGTGTTATGCGGCAAGAAGACATGCCGTTTTTGCCGGACGGCACACCGGTTCAGATCGTCTTGAACCCTTTGGGCGTACCGTCTCGTATGAATATCGGGCAGATCCTGGAGACTCATCTGGGATGGGCTATGCACGAAATCGGCCTGCAGATCATGAACCCCGATGAAAAGCTTCGGGAAGAATTGAAAAAACGACTCGGCGCGGCCGGCTATGACTTCGACACCTACGGTATGCCGCAGCCGGATCAGGCAGGGATTCACATTGCCACGCCTGTATTTGACGGCGCCAGTGCGGAAGATGTCTTTGAAGCGCTGCGCATTGCCAGCCTTCCTGATGACGGTAAATCCGTGCTTTATGACGGCCGCACGGGAGAACCGATGGATCGTCGCGTTACCGTCGGCTACACGTACTTCCTGAAGCTGCATCATCTTGTCGACGATAAGATCCACGCCCGTTCGACAGGTCCGTACTCCCTGGTCACGCAGCAGCCCCTTGGGGGCAAGGCGCAATTCGGCGGCCAGCGTTTCGGGGAAATGGAAGTTTGGGCGCTGGAAGCGTACGGCGCAGCGTATACATTACAGGAAATGTTGACCGTGAAATCTGACGATGTTGTCGGTCGTGTCAAGGCCTATGAAAAGATTGTTAAAGGTGAAAATATACCGGAACCTGGCGTCCCTGAATCCTTTAAGGTCCTCCTTAAAGAATTGCAGGCCATCGGCTTGGATGTGCAAATTCTTAATGAAGACAGTGAAGAAGTCGTTATTAAGGAATTGGACGATGAAGACGATATGGAACCGGAACAGAATGATGACCTGCGTCATGTCATGGAAGGGGATGTCAGTGTCGATCCGATGGCTGCCGGCATCGGAGAAACTGCCGATGAAGAGGCGGAACCGATCAATAACGGCGGCGAAGATGATTTGATCGCCATGAACTACGATGATATCACTGCTGACGGAACCGGTGAGAATGAAGATGACTAAGTGCAGGAATTGAGAAGGGAGCGGTATTAGTGCTGGATGTGAATGAATTTGATTCCATGCGAATCGGTCTGGCTTCGCCGGAGAAAATTCTGGAATGGTCGCACGGAGAGGTAAAGAAACCGGAAACGATCAATTACCGTACGTTGAAACCGGAACGGGACGGTCTCTTTTGTGAACGTATCTTCGGGCCAACTAAAGACTGGGAATGCCATTGCGGTAAATATAAACGCATTCGCTATAAAGGTGTCGTCTGTGATCGTTGCGGCGTTGAAGTTACCCGCGCCAAAGTTCGCCGCGAACGGATGGGACACATTCAGTTGGCAACGCCTGTTTCGCATATTTGGTATTTTAAGGGCATTCCGAGCCGTATGGGGCTGATCTTGGATATTTCGCCCCGGTCCTTGGAAAAAGTACTCTATTTTGCTTCGTACGTCGTTCTTGACCCTGGCGATACGCCGTTGGCAAAGAAGCAGCTGCTGACGGAAACGGAGTATCGTCAATATCTCGATATGTATGGCGAAAAATTCCGTGTCGGCATGGGCGCCGCAGCCGTAAAAGAGTTGTTGCAGGAACTCGATTTGGAAGAACTGAACAAAGAGCTGCGCGAAGAATTGCGTGATTCATCGGGCCAACGCCGTGTACGCGCTATTCGGCGTTTGGAAGTCGTCGAAGCGTTCCGGCATTCCGGCAATAAGCCGGAGTGGATGGTTATGGATGTGATTCCCGTCATTCCTCCTGAACTTCGTCCGATGGTGCAGCTCGACGGCGGGCGTTTTGCGACGTCCGACCTGAATGATTTATACCGCCGTGTCATCAATCGCAACAATCGCTTGAACCGTCTTTTGGAACTGGGAGCGCCGGATATCATCGTGCGCAATGAAAAGAGAATGCTTCAAGAAGCCGTTGACGCTTTGATCGATAACGGCCGTCGCGGCCGCCCCGTTACGGGCCCCGGCAACAGAGCCTTGAAGTCCTTGTCGGATATGCTCAAAGGGAAGCAGGGCCGTTTCCGTCAGAACTTACTGGGAAAACGTGTCGACTATTCAGGCCGTTCCGTTATCGTTGTCGGGCCGGAATTGAAAATGCACCAGTGCGGCTTGCCGAAGGAAATGGCATTGGAACTGTTCAAACCTTTTGTCATGAAAAAACTGGTGGAAAAGGGTTTGGCTACAAATATCAAGAATGCCAAAAAGAAAGTAGAACGCGTAACGAATGAAGTTTGGGATGTATTGGAAGGCGTTATCAAAGAGCATCCGGTTCTGCTGAATCGTGCGCCGACGTTGCATCGACTGGGGATCCAGGCTTTTGAACCGATTCTCTGGGAAGGACGCGCCATTAAACTCCACCCGTTGGTTTGTACGGCGTACAATGCCGACTTTGACGGCGACCAAATGGCGTGCCATTTGCCGCTTTCTGTTGAAGCGCAGTCCGAAGCGCGGACGTTGATGCTTTCGGCGCACAATATCCTTGCTCCGAAAGACGGCAAACCGGTTGCCGTACCGACGCAGGATATGGTTCTCGGCGCCTATTATTTGACGCTGGTCAAGCCCGGCGCCGTCGGTGAAGGAAAACTCTTTGCCAACTATGATGAAGTCATGTTGGCTTATGATGCCAAGGCTATCGATATTGAAGCGTTGATCAAGGTGCGCATTCCCGAGCACGGGCTGATTGAAACGACGGCCGGCCGCCTGCTGTACAATTATCAGCTGTATAAGGAACTTCGCCTCTATCACACGGATCAGGTTATGGTGTTCTCCGATCCGGCGGATACGCTGTTTGCTTACGAAAATAATCTGATTACGTCGGATCATTTGATTAAGATCAAAAACGAAGACGGCCGTGTCCTTGATTACGGCTTTGCCGAACTTAAGGAAACGTTCGGCGTCGATCTTCTCGCAACGCGTCCGTTGCCGCCCCGTAAGGTTGACAGCGCGGCTGTCGCGGCTTTTAAAGAGGGCAAAGAATATGTCGCCGTCGATTGCCTCGGCGTCTTAATGAATAAAAAGCAGATCGGTAAGCTTGTCGATGCCTGTTTCCATCTCGTCGGCAACACGGATACGGCAGAACTGCTCGACCGCATTAAGAATATCGGCTATCACTATGCACGACAGGCCGGCATGTCCATTGCCATTTCGGATATTCAAGTGCCGTCCGAAAAGAAGGCGATTCTTGACACGGCCGATGCGCAGGTACAAAATGTCAATAAAATGTTTATGCGCGGCCTGATTACGGAAGACGAACGGTATCGTAAGACCATTTCCCTCTGGGAAAAGGCAACTGATGACGTTACGGAAGCCATGATGGATAATATGGATTCCTTTAATTCAATCTTTATGATGGCCGATTCCGGTGCCCGCGGTAATAAACAGCAGATTCGTCAGGTTGCCGGCATGCGAGGCCTGATGGCCGACCCGTCCGGTCGTATTATCGATCTGCCGATCAAAGCGAATTTCCGCGAAGGGCTGTCCGTATTGGATTACTTTACATCCAGTCACGGCGCGCGCAAGGGGTTGGCCGATACGGCTCTGCGTACGGCGGACTCCGGTTACTTGACACGGCGTCTGGTCGACGTGTCGCAAGACGTCATTGTGCGTGAAGACGATTGTGACGTGTTCGGACTTGATCTGGTTCGGGAACGGGCGCGCTTGGCCGGCTCCTGCCGCCAGGCGGTGGCGCTTTTGCGAGAAAAATTGATCGGCCGTGTCCTGGCCAGAGAGGTTGTCGATCCGGAGACGGGAGAAACCATTTTTCCGCTGGAACACATCCTGACAACAGATGATATGGACACGATCGTGGCGCATAAGATACCGAAGCTTTCGTTGCGAGGCAGTCAGATGGATATCAATGACGACATGAATCATACGAACGTCATTGAAAATGTCATGCTCGGCGCGCCGGAAGAAAGCATTCGCGCTTCGTTGCGTCAGGCAATGGTGGAAAACATGCTGGCCAAAACGGTCGAAAAGGCCGTTATCGATACTCGCGGCATCGAAATCTGCCCTGCAGGTACGCCGCTTACGGAAGATGCTATTGAACGAATCCTTTCCAGCGATGTGGCGGAGGTAAAAGTCCGCAATAATGATATTCGCGGCGTTGAAGTGACGGCTATCGTTGAAGGAGACGGCGTTATCGAACCGCTTGAAGATCGGATTATCGGTCGTACGGCGGCGGAAACGCTGGTTAACTCCGATACGGGGGAAATCATCGTCCCCATTAATGAAGAGATTATGGAAGATGCCGCTAAAGAAGTGGTCAAATATTATGATAAAGTGCGGATTCGTTCCGTGCTCACCTGTCACAGCCGCTACGGCGTTTGCGCCAAGTGTTATGGCCGCGATCTCGGTACGGGCGGTAAGGTCAACGTCGGCGAATCGGTCGGTATCATCGCTGCCCAGTCCATCGGTGAACCGGGTACACAGCTGACGATGCGTACTTTTCATACAGGCGGCGTCGCTTCAGCCGGCGATATTACACAAGGTCTGCCTCGTGTCGAAGAACTGTTTGAAGCGCGTAAGCCGAAGGGCAATGCCATCGTTACGGAAATCGACGGCGTCGTTTCCATTACGGACAAAGAAGACCATCAGGACATTCATATTGTTCACGTCATGGGAAAAGACGGTGACGAACGGAGTTACACAATTCCTTACGGTTCGCACATCGTTGTTCGCGAAGGCGACGTCATCGAGAAAGGCAGCCGTATTACGGCCGGATCCATCAATCCCCATGACATCCTTCGGATCCAGGGAGTGGAAGCGACGCAACGGTACTTGGTATATGAAGTACAGAAGGTATATAAGTCACAAGGCGTTGAGATCAACGATAAGCATATCGAAGTTATTGTGCGGCAAATGCTGCGCAAGATAAAGATTGAAGATGCCGGTGATTCCGATGTGTTGCCAGGCGACTATGTTGATGTCAATACATATGAAGATGCGAACCGCCGCATCAA
The DNA here is from genome assembly GCF_000478965.1 of Megasphaera vaginalis (ex Srinivasan et al. 2021). Lineage (NCBI taxonomy): Bacteria > Bacillati > Bacillota > Negativicutes > Veillonellales > Veillonellaceae > Megasphaera > Megasphaera vaginalis (ex Srinivasan et al. 2021). The sequence goes on along the minus strand of NZ_AWXA01000032.1, from coordinate 3,954 downwards.
AAACGCCGACGGCAAGCCGGCGTTGGGCAAAGCGATACTCTTGGGGATCACGAAGGCCGCATTGGCTACGGAATCGTTCCTTTCGGCGGCATCTTTCCAGGAAACGACGCGGGTTCTTACCGACGCGGCCATTAAAGGCAAGGTCGATCCGCTTCTCGGCTTGAAAGAAAACGTTATTATCGGGAAACTGATTCCTGCCGGTACCGGCATGAGCCGTTATCGCAAGGTCAAAGTAGTCAAACCGATTCCTCTTATTTCTTATGAACCTGAAGCGGGAACGGAAGAAATCTCTGAAGCAATGGAAAGTGTTGAATAAAGCGCTTTCGTTCTAAGAAACACCTCGGATGTCAATCGGCATTCGAGGTGTTTTTTATATCAATATATCCATTTTAAGAAACGCATGGACAGGCCGCCACAGTCGGGCGCGCCTTATAGAAGAAAGGATAAGATACGCAGGGAACCGTGTAATCATGAATATGATGGGCATGCAGTTTTTTTTGGAAATCAATTGACATATATGGGGCGGAATGCTAAAATGACTAAGTGTCGCAGTGTGTTCTCTGCGCCCAAATTACAGCGTAAGGAGTGATGTTTCGTGAGCCTGGACTTAAAAGCTGCGGCGAAGACGATCGGCGCCAAGCAGACTTTCAAAGCGATGAAGCGAAACGAAGTTACGCAGTTGTATCTGGCAAGCGACAGTGACCCCAACGTGATCTCGCCGCTTGAGAGCTATGCTGCAGAAGTCGGTATAGCCGTCGATAAATCGTATACGATGGAGGAACTCGGTGCGGCTTGCCGCATCAAGGTCAAGGCCGCCGCCGTCGGTTTATTGAAATAATTTCGGTAATATCATCTGTTCAGGGCCGGGCCCTGTTGATGATTACATTATAAATCTAATTGTTTGGAGAGGAGGTGCCCATATGCCAACAATCAGCCAATTGGTACGTAAAGGCCGTCAGGATTCCGTCTGCAAATCGACAGCGCCGGCTTTAAAAAACTGCCCGCAAAAACGCGGTGTCTGCACTCGTGTGTATACTGCCACACCGAAGAAGCCTAACTCTGCGCTGCGTAAAGTAGCTCGTGTACGCCTGACAAACGCTATCGAAGTGACTGCTTATATTCCCGGCATTGGTCACAATTTACAGGAACACAGTGTTGTTTTAATTCGTGGTGGTCGTGTCAAGGACCTTCCTGGTGTTCGTTATCATATCGTTCGCGGTGCTTTGGATACAGCCGGCGTTTCAGATCGTCGGCAGTCCCGTTCGAAGTACGGCGCCAAGAAAGCAAAATAAGATTTGCTTATGAACGATGAATTTGATGACCTGCATTTAAGGAGGAATTAGACATGCCAAGAAAAGGCCCTGTGCCGAAGCGCGATGTGCTGCCGGATCCGGTGTATCACTCGAAACTGGTTACGCGCTTCATTAATAAAGTAATGTTGGACGGTAAGAAAGGCGTTGCCGAAACGATCGTATACGACGCATTCGACATCATCCGTTCCAAAATGAACAAAGATCCCATGGAAGTTTTTGAACAGGCATTAAATAATGTTATGCCCGTATTGGAAGTGCGTGCCCGTCGTGTCGGCGGCGCAAACTACCAGGTTCCCGTTGAAGTGCGCGCCGACCGCCGTTTGTCTCTCGGTATCCGTTGGACCGTAGGCTATGCCCGTAAGCGCGGTGAACGCACGATGAAAGAAAAACTTGCCGCTGAATTGATGGACGCTTTCAACAATACAGGCGCTGCTATCAAGAAAAAAGAAGATACGCATAAGATGGCTGAAGCTAATAAAGCGTTTGCTCATTATCGTTGGTAATAGCTAATTATTAATAATTGAGGAGTGGAAATTATCGTGGCAAGAGAGTTTTCCTTGGAAAAAACGAGAAATATCGGTATTATGGCTCACATTGATGCCGGTAAAACCACGACGACAGAACGTATCCTTTTCTATACCGGACGTGTACATAAGATCGGTGAGGTTCATGACGGCGCCGCGACGATGGACTGGATGGCGCAGGAACAGGAACGCGGTATCACGATCACTTCGGCCGCGACAACGGCACAGTGGAAGGAACACCGTATCAATATCATCGATACGCCGGGGCACGTTGACTTTACTGTTGAAGTTGAACGTTCACTTCGCGTACTCGACGGATCTGTTGCCGTTTTCTCTGCAAAAGGCGGGGTAGAGCCGCAGTCTGAAACCGTATGGCGCCAGGCTGAACATTATAAGGTTCCCCGTATCGCTTTCATCAATAAAATGGACACGACAGGCGCTGACTTTTTGAACTGCGTGGAAATGATGAAAGACAGACTGCAGGCCAATGCCGTTGCAATCCAGCTGCCGATTGGTTCTGAAGCCGAATTTACCGGCATCATCGACCTGTTGACGATGAAAGCTGAAGTATATGGTGATGATCTCGGCAAACAAATTGATGTTGTTGAAATTCCCGATGACATGAAAGAAAAGGCTGAAGAATATCATCAGATCATGTTGGAAGCGGTTTGTGACACTGATGAAGAACTCATGATGAAATATCTTGAAGGCGAAGAAATCACGGTCGACGAACTGAAGAAGGCTATTCGTAAAGCCGTCGTATCAAATGCCATGTTCCCTGTTCTTTGCGGTTCCGCTTACAAGAACAAAGGAATTCAGATGCTCCTTGACGCTGTTGTCGACTATATGCCGTCGCCTCTTGATATTCCTCCCGTTTCCGGTACAAATCCGGATTCCGGTGAAGAAGATCACCGTAAAGCCGACGATAAAGAACCGTTTTCGGCTTTGGCCTTTAAGATCATGGCGGACCCCTTTGTCGGTAAGCTTGCTTTCTTCCGGATCTATTCCGGTACGCTGGAAGCCGGCACTTATGTGTACAATTCGACGAAGGGCAAAAAAGAACGTATCGGCCGTATCCTGCGCATGCACGCCAATCACCGTGAAGAAGTCGAAATCTCCTATACCGGTGATATCGGTGCTATTGTCGGGTTAAAAGACACGACGACTGGGGATACGCTTTGCGATGAAAAAAATCCGATTATCCTTGAAAAAATGGAATTCCCCGATCCGGTTATTTCTGTTGCCGTTGAGCCGAAAACGAAGGCTGACCAGGAAAAAATGGGTATCGCCTTATCCCGATTGGCTGAAGAAGATCCGACGTTCAAAGTCAAGACGGATGCCGAAACGGGTCAGACCATTATCTCCGGCATGGGCGAACTCCATTTGGATATTATCGTCGATCGCATGGCGCGCGAGTTCAAAGTAGATTGCAATGTCGGCAAGCCGCAGGTTGCTTATCGTGAAACGATTCGCAAGGAAGTCAAGGCTCGCGGCTTCTTCAAACGGCAATCCGGCGGCCGCGGTCAGTACGGTGACTGCTGGCTTGAATTGATTCCGCAGGAACAGGGCAAAGGGTACGAGTTTGAAAATAAAGTCGTCGGCGGCGCCATTCCTAAAGAATATATCAGCTCCGTTGAAGCCGGTGTTCGCGAAGCCATGGAAACGGGCGTCTTGTCCGGCTTCCCCATGGTGGATATTAAAGTCATCGTTTACGACGGCTCTTATCACGAAGTTGACTCATCGGAAATGGCCTTTAAGATCGCCGGCTCCATGGGCTTTAAAGAAGGTGCCCGAAAAGGGGAACCGGTTCTTCTCGAACCGTATACGAAGGTTGAAGTTGTCGTTCCTGAAGATTACATGGGCGACGTCATCGGCGATTTGAACTCCCGCCGCGGTCGGGTGGAAGGTATGGAAATGCGTTCCGGAGCAGAACATATCAACGCCTTCGTGCCGTTGGCTGAAATGTTCGGCTATGCAACGGATTTGCGTTCCCGCACGCAAGGCCGTGGTGTTTACACAATGACATTCGACCACTACGAAGAAGTTCCTAAAAATGTGGCTGAAAAAGTCATCAGTGATAAAGGCTAATAATTTTATTACATTATTGGAGGAATTTT
>NZ_AWXA01000031.1:0-4067 GCF_000478965.1 Megasphaera vaginalis (ex Srinivasan et al. 2021) | reverse complement strand
CGAAGGCTTTCAGGCTCCGGTAGATTATCGTTAATCGATTCGATCCATGTCTGCCACTCGGCGAAACTGCTCTTACCGATATTCGTATCAACCAGGAACTGCTTTTTATCCTTACGAGTAACGCCGGGCATACGACTGAGGCGGCTCGGATTTCGATTCTGAACGTCTATTTCAAGGCCGTTTTTACGACATATGTTGTAAAGATAATCGACCCGTTTGCGATACTCGTCGTAATTGGCAGCGTCTACTTTAACGATGGCGTGAACAGATTTGCCACCGCTGTAAACCATGCACGTAACAGGAAGCTCCAGTTTACGGATGATTTCGTTTTGCTTGTCGATGGGCATACAGTCCGATTCAACCAAAGCGTATTTAAACTCCGTCACGTTCTCATTACGGACTCCTCGGCCGTCTAAAGGGTTAAAGCGAATCCAAGCGCCTACGTCGGGATTATAATCGCCCAGGACGGCCCCGATATCGCCGTCACACTCTGATAAGGCGTGAATAAGCTCCCCTGCTGTACGCTTAAATTTTCCCTTAGACGGCAAGAATTTCCCGTCCTGTTCCCAAGATTCAGTCACGTAGCCGACGTAATCGGAACTGTCATAGAGAAGCTCTAAATAAGTAATTAAATCTTTGGCGGGATTCCAATTATCGCCGGGGTCTTCAATTTCTCGGCCTTCCACCCAGTTCTTATCGATAATGACTTCTTCGTCGGCAATGATTTCATCATCCCATCCATACGCCCGATCGGGTAAATGGGGTGCGACGGTCCAGCCGTTTTCTTTGGCCATGTTTACGATAGTAGCTCCCGTAACGGGACTTCCGTTATAGTGTCCTGTGAACGTTGCCCATTTCTTCGTACATTCTCCGGCGTGATAACGAGTGATGTCTTTGGCACTCCAGGATTCCCAGTCGCTAATGTCGTAGCCTTCTTCTTTAAGCCCCATTCCGACCTGCAGCCATTCCTGATAATCGCAAAAGGCGGGGTCGATGTAGTCCAATAAAGGTATTAAGTTGATTTTACGCATTGCTTTTTCATCTCCTTTATCGGACTACGCCGGGATATAGGTTTCAGGCGTTACGCCATTCGGAACTCTCCAATTATTCATGGAAATTCGGGCAATCATAGAAGAGGCCTGGTCAAACGTCCATGTCCCGACGTGCTGGAAACCACGGGACTCCAGGAAGCGTATTTGTTTCGGCCTTGACAGGCTCATATCCTGACGTTTCTTTAATCTGTCTAGAAGAAGTGAAGCCTTGCCAGCGTTTTCAATCTCATCGGCAAAGATACCGAATTTTTCAAGGGCTTGAATTTGTTTTACAGACGGCGGCGTCATTTCATAACCAAACGACGGCACATATCCCGATAAGTCTTCAGACTGTATGGACATTTCAAACTGTAGCGGATCCACAAGCTTACGCTTGCGCTTTTTCATTTCCTTAAGCTTTTCAGCTAAGGCTTGTTCCCGTTCAGCCACGACATCCGATTCAGATTCTTTTTTGAGTTCTTCAATATCAATCGGAACCGCCGAGTTTTCAAGTTTTTCCGTCATTTTCTTTGCGATGTCTTCATCTTTACTGATGAGATGTGCCGGTCGACATAACTCGTGCCGTTCCGTGTTCCATAAAAAATCAAGCAGCAATACATTCTCTTTTCCTTCGTGTAATCGAGTGCCACGGCCTACCATTTGGCTATATAATGCCCGTGATTTGGTCGCTCTTAGAACAATAATGCAATCCACCGACGGACAATCCCAACCTTCAGTAAGAAGCATACTGTTACATAGAACGTCGTATTTCCCGTCCTCAAAGTCTTTAAGGACTTCTGCCCTATCTTGGCTATTACCGTTTACCTCGGCGGCTTTAAAGCCGTATTTACGAAGATATCGGCAGAATTTCTTACTCGTTTCTACAAGAGGTAAGAATACGACGGTCTTTCGGTCTTTAGCGTATGTCACCATTTCTTCTGCAATCTTATCAAGATACGGCTCAAGAGCCGTTCCGAGTTCCCCTACTTTGTAATCGCCTGCCGCCATGCCGACATGTGCAATGTCCAATTGCAGAGGGATGGTCTGTGCGACGATTTGAGAGAGGTATCCGGCTTTAATAGCTTGCGGAAGTTTGTATTCATACGCTAAGCTGTCGTATATCTGTCCGAGGTTACGCATATCGCTTCTGTCAGGCGTTGCCGTAACGCCCAGGACTTTCGCGTTAGAGAAGTAGTTTAAAACGTTCTGGTAGCTATCTGAAATAGAATGATGAGCTTCATCGATAATGATCGTGTCGTAGTAATCAGGAGAAAACTGAGACAGTCGTTTCTCACGCATTAGCGTTTGAACACTGCCGACGGTAATTCGATACCAAGATTGAAGAGCCGTCTGCTCGGCTTTTTCTACAGCACATTTTAGGCCTGTGGCTTTCGCTATTTTATCGGCTGCTTGTTCCAGGAGTTCTCCACGATGTGCCAGGATTAAAACTCTATTACCGACTCGTACTTGAGATTCGGCAATCTTAGCGAAGCAAATAGTCTTTCCACAATTATGGGTGATTGTAAAATCATCTAATAAATAACGGTTGTCTCCATCAACAGTAAATCCAATGTATGCCCCTGTTCCGATGGGTTCTACAGTAAATCCAGTAACAAGAACATTTTTCTTTTGTTTTCGTGAAGTAGCCATTTTTCGCTGAACTTTCATAGGGATTTTATCGCAGTTCCCGCTAATACTAACCCGGTAGTATGTTCCTACAAAATTATTGCACCCCTTTTTACAGGGTGTAACATAGGCCGCGAGCCCAACCGATCTACACATAAAGGCCAAATCATTAGAAAGGCGTTCGGATTTAGAAATAAAATCATAGCCGTTATATGTAAAGTGGCCATCACTATCTAACAATCCAGCAATAACGTTAAGACGTACCCCTATAGGGCCTGTTTTATAGATATCAGGTACTTGTTTTGTAGCAGATGTTTTTCCTCTCATGCCTAAATCTTTTAAAGAACGAATAAAGGCGGAGCGAGTGTATGCTTTTTTACTGGCAAAAATATAGGTTGTCGCCTTCCCAGCCGGTTCTGTACGAATCCGCAAATCCAATAATTCCGCTTGTTGGTGAATGACCTTCACCACTTCATCATCCATGGTGGTGATACTGATAGAGGAACCATTTAACCCGCCATCCCCTAATAATATCCCCAAGAAATAAGGATCAATAGGGTAATCGTTTTGGTGGGAATGATAGAAAGTAATAGCGTCTGCTCGAATCAGTTTGTGGATATGTTTTTTCCATTTACTCCAGGTAAGCCATTCTTTTACAGAAACATCAATAATTTCACCACCATGTTTTTCACTTGGATATACGGGATGATTCGATTCTTTGGTTCGTTTTAATGTCAGCATATGATTTTCATCTACAACGAAAGGCTTGCCTTTTACCGGGCAAATTTTATACAAATATCCTTCTCCGTGGATGATTTGAAGGATATGCCGGGGAGTACCATCGCTTCCCAATAGGCAATCTTTTAGCTGGACATCTTCCACCTTTTTTATATTTCCATCCGCTAACAATACTTTTTCTCCGATAGCATGGCATCCTGTGGGCAAGACGAGTAATGTTTTGTTATGGCCTATGTCCCATTCATGCAGGACGGCGTCGACCGCCTCCTGCTGATAGGGACGAAGCTCAATGCCCACGATTAAAAGGCTCCTTGAGTCCACTCTTTACCCGATTCTTCCTTGTCGTAGAACCGGTCGACGTTCGGGTAAGTCTTTCCGTTATATTCCCGAAGTTTAATCTTAAAGCGACCGGTAGATCCGAGGACTTCATTCCAGCGGATCGTGAACTTGTCATCGCCCTTCTTCATGTGTCCGATGGCACGGGCAAATCCGGTGAGTTGCCATTGTGATTTACTGTGTAAGAAGAGGTTCTGCTTAATGCGACCTTTTTGGCCGTTCACGTTTACTTCGTATGTTATTTTCGCCTCGTTGCATGCAGGCATTTTCTCGCTGCCTTCAAAGTAGCCTCGCTCGAAGTTGGTAATCTTAAAGTCATAATCTCCTGCGGGTATG
>NZ_AWXA01000030.1:0-2129 GCF_000478965.1 Megasphaera vaginalis (ex Srinivasan et al. 2021) | reverse complement strand
TGGGCTAAAAGCGAACGAATGGCGACGCATCAAAACCATTATTGACCGTCAATATGAAGAAAAGGCCACCAAGCTGGCACTTGATGACCTTTCCTGCGAATCCATAAAAAGATGGTTTGATATGGAATATTCAAAAAATTAATTATCTGGAGGCTAAAATGGAAAACTATATTTTTATTTGTCTAATGATTTTAGTTTCAACCATTATTAATGTTACCGTTGCAGGATGGTTGGCAGTAAAGATGGGAGAGTTTATGTGGGAAAAAATCCAAAAACTATAGGCAAATCTTTTTAAAGACATCTCCAAAAGGTGTAATAGAAAACGACCCACTGGAAACTTCCATACTACTGTAATTGTCTGGATGCTCTTGAACTATCTTTGTACCTTGTTTATATTCATCAAAAGCTTCGTAGGCCTTGTAAATAGTTTCGTCAACGAGGGATGAAATATGGCTCAACTCAACAATTCCAAGGCGGGATAAGTTATTGATAGAAATTGCATTGTTTTCGAAGTTAGTTTCTATCAAACCTGGAATGTAGATAATGTCTTTGCCTAGAGAAGTATAGGACTTACGATCATTGGCATATAGTCTGAATTCAGCCAATGGGCCTACTTTAGGTAATATTTTCAATAGTTTAGCGTCGTTGGCAGACATTTGCTTAATGATTTCTACAAAAGCAATATGAACTTTATCAGAACTTCGTGCATCGAATTCAGCTGCTATTAATTTAGCAAACATTTTTCGTACATCCGTTTTTTCTACGTAATATTTTGATGCCTCTAATGCAGGCCCGATAACACTAATGTCGGGATTATTATTAATTGAGTCGTTTGGGATTTTACTTACTTCATCATCGATGTCTTTTGCATAACGGCGAATATTCGCTTCAACAGTTTGCTTGAGTTTTTCATCCCATCTACCAAAGGTTGCTTGCCAAAGCAGATTTAGCGTTTTTGCAGGAGCGTCAGCTCCTTTGCTAGCGAGTGAGGTCAGAGCTGCTGTTGCTACTGATACGGTGATTGGATCCATTAGAATCTCTCCTTTTTTTTAAATAAACAGAATTAGAAGTTTATGAGCAAAAATTAATGCGCATAGTCATCACTCCCCTTCATGGTCATTATACCAGAACGGGAGAAGAAAGGAGGAAATCATGAATCAAGACATTTACAAGGGATTACCCCCAATTTTAACGGCTAAAGATGTGGCCGAATTCTTAAGGATTGGCATGAACCAGGCTTACGAAATCATTCATGAAATAGGTTTCCGGTATGGGCGTACCGTCCGGTGTACGAAAACTCAGTTGATTGGCTTCGTGGAAGGAGGTGGAAAAAACCATGAAGACGATGAAAATTTACGATCATGGGTTGACCAGGTCAAAGCGTAAGCCGCGTTTCCGGGCCGTCCGGAGTGCGATGGCCATCGTGGCCGCTTTCGGAGTCGGGCTGTATCTCGGTAGCACGACGTCCTGGTCCCAGGCCGAAACCATTGCGAACGACACAGCTATCATCCACGTCGTCGACACAGACGAAACGCTGTGGGAAATCGCCGGGCCTATCGCTGACAAGACCGGGCAGGACGTCCGCGAAGTAATTTATGAAATCCAAATCAATAATGATTTGGGCCCGGATCCGACACTGAAACCGGGGCAGCGGCTGGTCATCAGATACTAAAAAAAATGGCTGCTGCCGGCAAACGCCGACAACAGCCACATACCAAAATACTCAAATTTATTATACCAGATGGAGGTAACTTATGGAACTGCAAAATCAGAATAAAGAAAAATTTATTCATGTATTTGAAGAACTGACATTGTTTTTAATACAGGATGCAATGCATAGTTCTGTAACTACAATAAACCCTGATACCATCAGGGAAATCAGAGAAAATGTGGTACTAATTACCACGCATTTTAACGGTCGAGCATATTTCCCTAAACGCTTTAGATATTAACTGAATTCGTTCATCTGTTCGAGTTGTTTGATTGTGATTGTCAGTACATTGGTCAAAGTATCCTTTTTGAATCATTGCTATTACGATTTCCTTTGTTATTTCTTCCACGCTCATTAGGATCACCTCCTTATGAGTGTGATTATACCATAGAAAGGATGAAATATATGTCAGTAAAAA
>NZ_AWXA01000029.1:0-1265 GCF_000478965.1 Megasphaera vaginalis (ex Srinivasan et al. 2021) | reverse complement strand
AAAATGGCTAAAGAAAAATACGAAAGAACCAAACCGCATGTTAACATTGGAACGATCGGCCACGTAGACCATGGCAAAACGACATTAACGGCAGCAATTACCAAGGTATTGTCGAAGAAAGGCTTTGCCGAATTCGCCGACTATGCCAATATCGATAAAGCACCGGAAGAACGGGAACGGGGGATTACGATCAATACGGCGCACGTAGAATACCAGACGGAAACGCGTCACTATGCACACGTAGACTGCCCGGGGCATGCCGACTACGTCAAGAACATGATCACCGGCGCCGCACAGATGGACGGCGCGATTCTCGTTGTCAGCGCGGCGGACGGCCCGATGCCGCAAACGCGGGAACATATCCTCCTGGCCCGTCAGGTAGGGGTACCGGCCATGGTTGTATATTTGAACAAAGCCGACCAGGTAGATGACCCGGAACTGATTGAACTTGTAGAAATGGAAGTACGGGAACTGTTGAGCTCTTATGATTTCCCGGGCGACGATATTCCTATCGTCGTGGGCTCGGCGCTGAAAGCCCTGGAAGGGGACGAAAAAGCGGAACAGAGCATACTGGACCTGATGCAGGCTGTTGATGACTACATTCCGACACCGGATCGCCCGACGGACAAACCGTTCCTGATGCCGGTAGAAGACGTATTCACGATTACCGGCCGCGGCACGGTAGCGACGGGACGTGTAGAACGTGGAACCGTAAAAGTCGGGGACTCGGTAGAAATCGTAGGGATGCAGGAAGAATTAAAGACGACAGTCGTAACGGGCGTAGAAATGTTCCGGAAACTGTTGGATCTGGCAGAAGCGGGAGACAACATCGGCGCGCTGCTGCGCGGCGTAGACCGTAAAGAAATTCAGCGCGGACAGGTATTGGCGAAACCGGGATCGATCCATCCGCACACGAAATTCAAAGCGCAAGTATACGTTTTGACGAAAGATGAAGGCGGCCGTCATACGCCGTTCTTCACGAACTACCGTCCGCAGTTCTATTTCCGGACGACAGACGTAACGGGAGTTATCCAGCTGCCGGAAGGCACGGAAATGTGCATGCCGGGAGACAATATCAAGATGGACGTGTCGCTGATCACGCCGATCGCGATTGAAGTAGGACTTCGATTCGCCATTCGGGAAGGCGGCCGTACCGTCGGAGCCGGCGTCGTATCGGAAATCGAAGAATAAGCAGGGAAGCAGTGACAGAATAAGCGAAAAGCACTTACGTTGTCAAAAGACAACGTAAGTGCTTTTTTTGTCTT
>NZ_AWXA01000028.1:0-78662 GCF_000478965.1 Megasphaera vaginalis (ex Srinivasan et al. 2021) | reverse complement strand
GCAGAAGAGAAAGTTTTTTATTTTGCTGCTCTGTTTTCTCTTGTCCGGCAAAGTCCTCTTTCACAGTTTCTGAGGAACCGGAGAAGATGTTCGATTTCGGGAGCCGAGGGGAATTCTTGTTCCATTTCTTCAATGGCGTCATTTAATTTCAGTCCCGAACGGAAAATAATGCGGTATGCTTTTTTCAGCCATGTTTTGATTTCAGGGGATACGTTATTTCTTGAAAGTCCGACGCTGTTCAGACCGACTACGCGGGCGGGGTTTCCGTCTACGATGACAAAGGGGCAGACGTCTTGTACGATTTTGGACATGCCGCCGACCATGGCGCAGGTTCCTATTTTTACGAATTGGTGAATGCCGCTCATTCCGCCGATGACTGCATGGTCTTCTACGGTAACGTGACCGGCTGCACCTGAAAAGCTCGACATGACGATGTAATCGCCGAAGTTGCAGTTGTGGGCCACATGGGTGTAGGCCTGGAGCATGTTATAAGAACCGATCCGGGTTTCGCAATTTTCTCCGGTGGCTCTGTGAATCGTCACAAATTCACGGAAGTTGTTTCCGTTACCGATGACGACGGTGCTGTATTCGCCTGCAAATTTCAAATCCTGCGGGTCTTCCCCGATGACTGCGTGCGGATAGACGTGATTGTTCTTTCCCATTCTTACGTTTTTGGCAATAACGGCATGACAGACAATACCTATGCGCTATACAACTTTCGCGAGATATTGCAGGCGCTCGATATGACGCCCAGTGAGTTTTTTACAACGCTCGCTCAGCGCTGTTTCCTGCAAATTGACAAGAGCGGGGAAGCATTGTTTATGAAAGCATTTCTGCTGCACGGCATGAATGAGCTGCCGAGCCGGACAGATGATTTCAGCGGCTGTTCCCATTACACGATGGACTATATCCATGAACTGGACTGGAAGTATAGCTGGACGATAAAGAACGTACAGGGGACGCTGAAAGACGGATGGCTGACGCTGACCTTTGAAACAGTTATCTCTGACTTCTGGAAAGAGCCGGTATATATCAGCTACGGCGGGCAGACCGTGCTTTGCCGCAAAGGATGGAATGTGATGAAATTCAGATACAATCCCACAGAAAACGCCTATCTTGGCGCGGCAAACTGCCGATACAAAGGCAGGGCGATTGATGTAAAACGACTGATTGGAGGAATGTAAGATGGACTACAAAGCAATTTATCTGGGTATGGGAAGTACGATTAAAACACTGTTTTCCGCACTCCCCATCAAGCTGGCCGGCAGCGCGGCTTCTGCACCGGCATGCAATTCTCTTTTATGCCTTTGCCTTTCTGGTATTCCTGGATTGCTTCACTCGTTGGATGAGCATTAGCTATGGACGTCTTGTGAGCAGGGGAGAAAAGAGCAACCTTCTGGCTGTGTTGAAAGGTATCAAAGCAGCAAGAAGCGAGGGAATGATTTCTTCTGACGTGATGAAGCACCGCTTCATCGGCAAGATTGCCGTGTATATCGTCTGCGCTATGGCAGCGGGCATCGCAGACCTTTGTATGCTCGAACTTGCAAAGCCCGTATGGGCAGTGACCACCGTGATCAGTTATCTGGTCATCACCGAGTTTTTAAGCATCATCGAGAATCTGAACGATGCAGGCATTGAAGCTATGCAGGGACTGGGTGAACTAATAAGAAAGAAGGAACATTAATGAAAGTGTTTTTGAATCCGGGTCATCATCCCGGCGTTGACAGCGGAGCCGTGAATACATCCTACGGTGTGCAGGAAGCAGACATCGTCCGCAGCATTGGATCCTTGGTTGAAAAGTATCTTATAGCTGCAGGCGTGGAGGTCTGCTCTATCCAGTCTGATAATTTAGCGGGAGAAAATCCTGCTTATCCAAATGTATGCCAAGAAGCTAATGACAATGATGCAGACCTTTTCGTCAGCATCCATTGCAACAGCGCCGTAAATCTATCAGCGCAGGGGACGGAAACCCTGGTTTATTCCTTCGGCGGCAGAGCAGAACGGGCAGCCGGGCATATTCAGAGCCAACTGGCAGGCAGTCTCGGCACGATCGATCGCGGGCTGAAGGAACGTTCGGAACTGATTGTTCTAAAGCGAACCGCCATGCCGGCGGTACTGGTTGAGACCGCTTTTATTTCCAATGAGGAGGATGTACAGCTGCTGATGAATAATCAAGACGAAATTGCCAGGGCTATCGCCCGTGGTATCACCGATTATTTTTCTGAGGGGGAGTGACAATGTATGCCAAATGCAAAGCGTGGATTCATGCTCACAGCGTTGTGCTTTTGCTTGCTCTGCTGCTCTTGGCTGCAGCCGCCTGCCTGCTCAGCGGCGGAGAAGACGTACCGGGTGACGGAATCAGAACTCAGCCAATTAGAAAGGAACTTGAGTCGGCTGCAGACGATAGCGAAGGAATCCGGGAGCGAATCGGAGCAGCAGAAAGAACAGCTAACCGTATTGAGAAATCAGCTGATAGAAGCGGAAAGATTGCTGATGAAGCAGCAGGAATCGCTGAAAAATGCCAACGAATTATTGCAGAAATACGAAGACGAGCAGAAGAAAGCACGGCGGCGGATGAACCGTGAACGTACGGTATGGATGACTGTAATCGGCGTGCTGCTGGGATGCCATTTGGCGAAGTGAGCAGGTATGCTGCTCTGACAAAATTTCATATGATGATTGCAAGAATGCCCATCGAGGGGAAAATCCCTCGGAGGGCATTTTTTTATTATCGCCCGGCGTTATGGAATAAACGGTACAATAGTTTTTTTGTGTTCCTGCTATGTAAAACGTCAGATTTGCCCCCTTCTCAAGGCTACCGGTTAGAGGGCAATAAAAACGATACGTCCTCGGAAAGAAGGTAACCGATATGAAGCACAGCTTAAAGGTAAGTGTTTCAAAACAGCCGCAGACGGGCGGCGTCGTGGCCTGCCGCAGCGTGACGGTGCGTGAGAAAATTCTTGGTTTTCTTTTCGGAGACAAGAGGAGAATCACAATCCTCATCCCTGGTGACCGCGTAGACGAACTGTCAATCTGCGAAAGAGAGAAAGGAGGAGCGTCTGATGAACAAAGTGGAACTCGCGCTTAATGCAGCACAGCTGATGCTGAAGGTCACAAATGACATCCGTATTCTTGCAGACAGCATCCAAGCGGTATGTACCACAGTAACTGAAAGTCTGTCAGAAGAAGATGAGCGGAATCTTCCGAAAGCAAAGGAGAAGAAACCGAACCTCTCGCTTGAAAAGGTTAGAGGAGTTCTTGCAGAAAAGAGCCGGTCAGGTTTCACGGCAGAGGTAAGAGCTATTATTGTGAGTCACGGAGCCGACCGCCTAAGCGGCATTGATCCTGCGGAATACGAAGCGGTTCTTAAGGAAGCGGAGGCGCTGGACAATGAATAAACACGCGGTACTTTCCGCATCCTCAGCCCACCGGTGGCTCAATTGCCTGCCGTCCGCAAGGCTTGAACTGGAATTTGAGGATACATCCGGTGAAGCCGCAAAGGAAGGAACGGCGGCTCACGCACTCTGCGAACATAAGCTGAAAAAGGCTTTAAGGCAGAGGTCAAAGCGTCCCGTATCCGAATACGACTCCGATGAGATGGAAGAATGCTCTGACGCCTACGTGGATTTCGTGATAGAACAGGTGGAGGCGGCAAGGCGAACATGCAAGGATCCCATCGTCCTGATTGAGCAGCGGCTGAATTTTACCGACTACGTACCGGAGGGCTTCGGCACCGGGGACTGCATCATCATTTCGGATGAGAAGCTGCAAATCGTGGACTTCAAATACGGCATGGGCATTCTGGTCGAGGCGGAGGACAATCCGCAGATGAAACTGTATGCTCTGGGTGCTCTGGAACTCTATGATGCCCTCTATGACATCAAAGAGGCGTCTATGACCATCTTCCAGCCGAGGCGTGAAAACGTCAGTACATGGACGGTTCCGGTAGAAGAACTCAAAAACTGGGCGGAGAACGTGCTGAAGCCGAAAGCGCAGATGGCTTATAACGGCGAGGGCGAATATCTCCCCGGAGAGTGGTGTACCTTCTGCCGTACCGCTGTCAGTTGCAGAGCCAGAGCAGAAGAAAAGCTGAAATTGGCACAGTCGGAGTTCCGGCTCCCGCCGCTTCTGACGGATGCGGAGATCGAAGAGATTCTTTCCGTCCTTCCTGACCTTACCAGGTGGGCAAACGAGATTACAGCTTATGCCATTGACGCTGCCGTAAACCGCGGCAAGGAGTGGAACGGATTCAAGGTGGTCGAGGGTCGATCCGTTCGAAAGTACCGGGATGAGGAGAAGGTCGCGGAGGCCGCCATCGAAGCCGGATACAAAGACATCTATAGGAAGTCGCTCGTCACACTGAGCGAGATGCAGAAGCTGATGGGCAAAGCAAAGTTTGAAGAGGTTCTCGGCGGCCTCATCGATAAACCGCCGGGCAAGCCGACACTGGTTCCGAATACGGATAAGCGTCCGGCAATGAACTTAACAAACGCCATAAACGAATTTAACGAAATCAAGGAGGAAATGTAAAATGGCTAACAACAATTCCAAGACTAAGGTTATCACAGGCATGAACACGAGACTCTCTTATTTCCACGGATGGGAGCCGGTATCCATCAACGGCGGTGCGGAGAAGTATTCCGTATCTGTCCTCATTCCGAAGGACGATACCGCTACGGTGAATGCAATCAATGCCGCTATTAATGCGGCTATCGAAGAAGGCATCGCCAAGTTCGGAGGCAAGAAGCCAAACAAGGCTACTATCAAACTGCCTCTTCGTGACGGCGATGTGGAGCGTGACGATGAAGCCTACAAGGGGCATTACTTCATCAACGCCAACTCCAATACCGCTCCCCAAATTGTTGACAGAGCAGTCAAGCCGATCCTTGAAAGGAGTGAGGTTTACTCTGGCTGCTATGCCCGAGTCTCTCTGAATTTCTATGCTTTTAACAGCAACGGCAACAAGGGTATCGCATGCGGCCTGGGCAACATTCAGAAGGTGCGTGATGGAGAGCCTCTTGGTGGAAGGACGAACGCTGCGGATGACTTCGCTACTCTCGATGACGATGATTTTCTGGCTTAAGGAGGGCTCAAATCATGACATATGCAGAGAGTTTGATGCTTGCGGTGTGCTTTGGAGCGGTGATGGGTTCCTTTATCGGCGACATTAGCATTCTTATTAAGTTTGCGGTAGAGAATCACAGGGAAAAGAAACGCAGGCGCGCTGAAGAAGCGGCACAAAAAGAAGTATCTGAGGAGTAACAGTGTTCCGGGTGGTGGAGGCAACTTCGCCGCCCGGTTTTATAGGAGGCGTCATGAAGAATATAGAAATTGATATCGAGACATATTCCTCCGTCAGCCTGAAAAAGTGCGGCGTATACAAATATGCGGAAAGTCCGGATTTTGAGGTCCTTTTGTTCGGATACAGTGTGGACGGAGCGCCTGTGAGCACGGTCGACCTTGCCTGTGGGGAGGAGATTCCGGAGAAAATTCTGGATGCCCTGACAGACGAAACTGTAACGAAATGGGCGCACAATGCACAGTTCGAGCGCATATGCCTTTCCAGGTATTTGTCGGATAAAGGCATCGGCCTTGATTCGTCCCATGATAATCATCCGCGCACAAGGGAATGCGCACGATTTCTTAATCCGGAGTCGTGGCGCTGTTCAATGGTATGGGCTGCCTATATGGGGCTGCCTCTATTTCTCGAAGGGGTCGGCGCGGTGCTGGGACTTGAAAAGCAGAAGCTGACGGAGGGTAAAGACCTGATCCGATATTTTTCCGTGCCATGCAGTCCGACTAAGGCAAACGGGGGCCGCACGAGAAATCTGCCGGAGCATGACATGGAGAAATGGGAGCGGTATAAAGCGTATAACATCCGGGACGTGGAAACAGAGATGGCGATATGCAAGAAACTGTCGAAGTTCTCCGTGCCGGAGGAGATATGGGATGAATACCACATCGATCAGGAGATCAACGACAGGGGCATCCGTGTGGATATGCCGTTTGTCGAACAGGCCATTGCTGTTGATGAACTGTCCCGCAAAAGGTTGACTGCCACGATGAAGAAACTGACCGATCTTGAGAACCCGAACAGTGTGTTGCAGATGAAAGGATGGCTGGCAGGCAATGGACTGGAAACAGATAGTCTCGGAAAGAAGACCGTGGCAGCTCTTATCGATGAAACGGACGGTGCGGTATCGCAGGCTCTGTCTCTCCGGCAGCAACTTGCCAAATCTTCGGTCAAGAAGTATCAGGCAATGGTAAATGCCACCTGTGCCGATGACAGGTGCCGTGGGATGTTCCAGTTTTACGGAGCCAATCGCACAGGGCGCTTTGCCGGCAGACTCGTGCAGCTGCAAAATCTACCGCAGAATCATATGATGGATCTTGAGCAGGCACGCAGTCTTGTCCGCCTAGGCGATACGGATGCTCTGGATATGCTCTATGACGATATTCCGGATACGCTGTCACAGCTGATCCGGACAGCATTTATCCCGAAGGACGGCTGTAAATTCTATGTAGCGGACTTTTCCGCGATTGAGGCAAGGGTAATCGCATGGTTTGCCAAAGAGAACTGGCGAACAGAGGTTTTTAAGAACGCCGGTGATATTTACTGCGCTTCCGCAAGTCAGATGTTTAAGGTTCCTGTGGAAAAGCACGGTGTGAACGGGCATCTCCGTCAGAAAGGGAAAATAGCGGAACTGGCGCTTGGATACGGCGGCTCTGTCGGCGCTCTTAAGGCTATGGGCGCCTTGGAAATGGGACTTGCCGAAGAAGAACTGCAGCCGCTTGTGAATGCCTGGAGACAGTCGAATCCTAATATAGTTCGCTTTTGGTGGGATGTCGATTCTGCTGTGAAACGGGTCATCAAAAAACACAGCCGTGAAAAAGTAAAGGGCATTGAAATTTATTATAAAAGTGGAATGCTCTTCATCTTCCTTCCTTCCGGGCGCAGACTTGCCTATGTAAAACCGCGCATGGGTGAGAACCGTTTCGGAGGGGAGTCCATGTCCTACGAGGGGATCGGCGCCGCGAAGAAATGGGAAAGGATTGAAAGTTACGGACCAAAGTTTGTGGAAAACATTGTGCAGGCAACAGCAAGAGACCTATTGATGTTTGCCATGAGAACACTTCGATGCTACAGAATCGTAGCCCACGTGCATGATGAGATAATCATTGAAGCAAATCCTGATATGAGCCTTGAGTTTCTGTGCGAACAGATGGCGCGTGTTCCTACCTGGGCGGAAGGACTTGTTCTTTCCGCAGATGGATATGTTTGCGATTTCTATAAAAAAGACTGATATTTTTCCTAAAACCGTCAGATTTCACCTTCTGCCGGGGCTACCTGGTAGGAGGTGTTTTTCTATGAAGATAACACAGATCGCGGACAGCAATATCACAGCATACGACCTTCCAAAACCGTCAGAGGAAGAGATGCAGAACGAATACAACTATATTTTTGCCGAACAGTTGACTCAAAAGCTGCTTGAGAAAGGTCTTGTTTCAGACGATGAATTTGAAAAAATCATGGCCAAAAACCGCCGTTCATTTCAGCCGTTTTTGTCGCGGATAAAGCCATAAATGACTTGCTATATATGAGCTTTAGAGTGATGTATATGATACCGAAAAGAGAGGCGGTGAGACTATGAAAAAGATAACAAAGATTGAGGCGGTAAAGGAAAATCCGAAAAGGAAACTGCGGGTGGCGGCCTATGCCAGGGTTTCCACCGAATCGGATAAACAGCTTGTAAGTCTCGAAGCGCAAAAGAATCATTATGAAACCTACATCAAGGCAAGAACGGACTGGGAATATGCCGGACTTTATTTTGATGAAGGCGTCAGCGGCACGAAAATGGCAAAGCGTGACGGCCTTTTAAGCATGCTGGAGGACTGCGAGAGAGGGCTTATCGATTATATCATCGTAAAGTCCATCAGCCGGTTTTCAAGGAATACGGTAGAAAGCATTGAGACGATCCGTTCCTTAAGCCAAAAAGGAATTTACGTTTTCTTTGAACGGGAGAACATTGATACCGGGAAAATGGAGAGTGAACTTCTTCTCTCTATTCTTTCCAGCCTTGCGGAAAGCGAGTCAAGATCCATTTCTGAAAATAACCAATGGGGCATTCAGAAACGTTTCCAGAACGGAACGTACCAGGTAAGCTCCCCTCCATACGGCTACCGGAAGAAAGCCAGCGGACTGGTCATTGAAGATTCGGAAGCGGAAACTGTAAAGTGGATTTTTTCAGAGTTTCTTTCAGGCAAATCATCAAGGCAGATTGCAATTGAGTTAAATGAAAGAGGAATCCTGTCAAAGCAAGGAAGAGCATGGAAAGCCGCGGCGATTACAGGGATGCTCAGGAATGAGAAATATCAGGGCGATTTGCTGCTTGGAAAAACTTATACGGACGCTGAGTTTAACAGGCATAAAAATTACGGTGAACGGGATATGTACTATATTTCGGATCACCATGAGCCGATTATTAGCCGGACAACCTTTGAAGCAGCAAAAAGAGTCCTGGAGTTCAATCGAAAGGAAAAGAATATCCGCACGGGAAAAGCGTCTCCAAGGAATGCGCTTTCAGGAAAGATTATATGCGGAGAATGCAAAAGCAAATGGAAACGCCAGGCAAGAGATACAGGGGCGTGCTACACCTGCAGCCTGCATATCACGAACAAAGAGAAATGCAGCCAATTACCGGTAAGGGAGGATTCCATTCGCTCCGCCTTTGCCACCATGATGAACAAACTCATTTTTGCGAGGAATGAAATCCTTCTTCCGCTAAACGGCAATCTTGAAATCCAGGTAAACGAAGAGAACTTATCCCATATTGCCGAGATAGACGAATCTCTGGAAGAACTGATGAAAAGAAGATATTCCATAGACGGATTCTTCTGCAAAGGACTGCTTGATCCTGCGGTATATCAGGAGAAATCCGATGCACTAAAAAACGAAGAAAACAATCTCAAGCAGGAAAAAGAATCCCTTTCAAACGGTATAAACAGTGGATATGAGAAGAAAAAAGATCTGGCGGCGCTCTTGAGATTTGCGGCGAAAGGCGAACTGCTGACGGAGTTCTCAGAAGAACTTTTTACAGAACACGTTGATCATATAGAAATTTATAACAAAGCGGAAATCGGCTTTTTCATGAAGTGCGGACCGGTATTCAGAGAAAGGATGAGATAATATGAAACATACGCCACTGGGATATGACATTGTGGACGGAAAAGCCGTTATCAATGAAGAAGAAGCAGAGCAGATAAAAACAATTTATGCAGGGTACCTTTTAGGGCTTACCATGAAGGCATCCGCTAAAATGGCAGGCCTTGATATTACGCACAGCAGGGTTAAGAACATCATGCAGAACAAACGCTACCTTGGCGATGAGTACTACCCTCAGCTGATTGATGAAGAAACTTTTCATGCCGCTGAAGCGGAAAGAAAGCGAAGGGAAAAAGCGCTCGGGCGTGAGAACAGGAAGAAAGAGAGATATACGCCGGCAGTCTTTACAAAATTCAAGATGGTTAAAGCAGAAAAGAAGTATAAGGGTCCTGTCAAACAGGCGGAATACATCTATAGCAGGATAAAGGAGGTCGGGGTTTAATGGGACTTGCGCAAAAAATTACGGTCATACCGGCCAGACGAACCATCGGCACGCAGAAGGCTAAGGAAGACAGCCAAAAGACTCGCGTTGCCGCCTACTGCAGAGTTTCCACAGAGTATGAAGAGCAGGAATCAAGTTATGAAATGCAGGTTCAGCATTATAATTCCTATATCCAGGGCAATCCTGACTGGGAGTTTGCAGGAGTCTACGCAGACGATGGGATCTCCGGCACGAACACGGCAAAGCGTGAATCCTTTAACCGCATGATTGATGACTGCAAGGCTGGGAAAATCGATATGATCCTTACCAAGTCCATCAGCAGATTTTCAAGAAACACGGTGGACTGCCTGAAATACACAAGAGAACTAAAAACTCTGAACATAGCGGTGTTCTTTGAAAAGGAAAATATCAATACGCTCGATTCCAAAGGCGAGGTTTTGATGACCATTATGGCCGCGCTTGCGCAGCAGGAATCGGAATCCATCTCGGCAAATGTAAGGCTTGGCATTCAGTTCAGAAATCAGCAGGGAAAAGTCAGAGTCAATCACAATCGATTCCTCGGCTATACAAAAGATGAAGATGGGAAACTCATCATCGTTCCGGAGGAAGCTGAAATTGTAAGGCGGATTTACGCGGAATATATGGACGGTAAAACCTTTCTGCAGATCAGACGGGGGCTTGAGAAAGACGGAATAAAAAACGGAGC
The DNA here is from genome assembly GCF_000478965.1 of Megasphaera vaginalis (ex Srinivasan et al. 2021). NCBI lineage: Bacteria > Bacillati > Bacillota > Negativicutes > Veillonellales > Veillonellaceae > Megasphaera > Megasphaera vaginalis (ex Srinivasan et al. 2021). Next base: position 68,351 of record NZ_AWXA01000028.1, on the reverse strand, counting down.
GGGAAATACGAAGTGGTGGGAAAGCAACATCAGACAGATCCTCACAAATGAAAAATACATCGGTGACGCCCTGTTGCAGAAAACATATACTGTCAGTGTTCTTGAGAAGAAGCGAAGCCAAAACGACGGCAATCTTCCAAAGTATTATGTGGAAGGCTGCCATGAAGCGATTATAGATAAAGATGTGTTTTTGCGAGTCCAGGCAGAGATAAAAAGAAGGTCTAATCTGATTACAGACGGAAAGAAAAGAGTATATAGCGGAAAGTACGCGCTTTCGGGAATTGTAATATGCGGTCACTGCGGGGATGTTTTCCGCCGTATCAAATGGAATAACCGCGGTGTCAAGTCAACCGTTTGGCGATGCGCAAGCAGAGTGGAAAAGAACGGTCCGGACTGCCCGGCAAGAACGCTGAAGGAAGAAGAACTGAAAGCGGCGGTAGTGACGGCGGTAAACGATGCATGGACAAAGCGAGAGAGCGTCCTTCCGATGCTGAAAGAGAATATCCTTGCGGTAATCGGCGCAGGTGAGATTGAGAAAATCTCCCAAGTTGATCAGGACATCAAAGAGAAACAGGAAGAACTTTTGAAAGCCGGACGGGATGAAGAGATAATCGAAAGCATCGGTGATGAGATCTTAAACCTGCGGGAAGAAAAGCACGAAATCATGATGGAATCCGCTTTGAAGCAGGAACAGATAGAAAGAATGGAAGATATGACAGAGTTTCTCGACAAGCAGGTCAGGGAGATTACGAAATACTCCGAAGCCCTGGTCAGACGGCTTATCGAAAAGATTACGGTTTACGATGAGAAGGTGGTTGTGGAATTCAAATCAGGACTTGCGATAGAAGTCGATGGATAAAAAGAATATATCAGGATAGGGCACCTCGTCAGAATATGGCGGGGTGATTTTTATGTGGAAATCATCAATTTTCATACGGTTCGCTGTTTGTCTTATTGGCGACTGCTTGTTGGGGACTGGAGAATAATTGTACAAGAAAGATTTCGGATAAGAGTACTTATGAGATCATTGTACTCAAGGGTATATTTTCGGGATGTGGAGCGTTTATCATCGCGCTGCTGCTCGGAGAAAAACTGCCGGAGATGAAGTTTATACTACTTGCTATGCTCCTCGGTTATGTGGCTTATGGACTTAGTATTTTCCTTTATATCCGAGCCCAAAGAGACCTTGGCGCAGAAAAAACAAGTGCCTACTATGCTGTTGCTCCGTTTGTAGGAGCGTTTCTTTCATTCGTTTTGATAGGTGAAAACCCTACCGGGATTTACTTTGTTGCGCTAATTGTCATGATTGTCGGAACTGTGGTTGTTGTCATGGACACGATTGCAAAGAATCATACGCATCTGCATACCCATACCTTTACTCACACCCATGATGGAAGTACGCATACACATACTGTCACGCATTCCCACAAGCACAATCATTATGTAATCATGGAAAAGCATAGACACCATCATAGCCGAAAAGATTTGGAAGCGGCTTCAGAGCATGCAAAGATATAAAGACAGATCAAGGCTCCCACACTGCCATCAGAGGGGGAGGCTTTTTGAAACAATATTATATCCATACATTGACAACTGTAAATGTGTATGGTATAACATGTTTATCTCTTGGAGGTAAAATTATGGAATTTAGAGAAGATGTTAAAAAAATAAAGGCACTCACAGATGAGAACCGCCTCGCGATTATGCTTGCGCTTCAGCATGGAGAAAAGTGCGGATGTGATCTGCTGGAGGAACTGAATATCACGCAGCCGACTCTTTCGCATCATATGAAAATCCTTGCGGACAGCGGACTCGTTGATTATTATAAAGATGGAAAATGGATTTATTACTCCATCTCCCCGGATGGTGTGAGGGAGTTCCGGGAGATAATTGCTTCTTACGCAAAATGTGACTGTGAAACAGACAGCAGCGTATCATGTGGATGCAAGGAAAAGAAGTAATCGGTATCCATAATGGCAGGCAGTCCTTTAGGATTGCCTATATAAAAACCAAAAACATTGATACATTTCAATATATCAAACTGATGGAGGCGAAGTCATGAACAATCAAAGCAAAGGCATAAATACATTTCAACGGTATCTTTCTGTGTGGGTGCTGCTCTGCATGGCAATAGGAGTACTGATCGGGCATTTTGTACCGGCTGTATCTGCCACACTCGGCAGATTACAAATTTCCGGCATTTCGATTCCTATCGCTATTCTCATCTGGATCATGATCTACCCTATGATGATGAAAGTGGATTTTCAGAGCGTAAAACAGATTGGGAAAAACCCGAAAGGGCTTCTGGTCACGTGGGTGACGAACTGGCTGATCAAGCCTTTCACTATGTACGGAATTGCTTATCTGTTTTTGTTTGTCGTATTCAAAGCCTTCATATCTCCGGGATTGGCAACAGAATACCTTGCCGGAGCCGTGCTTTTAGGCGCTGCTCCATGTACGGCGATGGTGTTTGTGTGGAGTTCGCTTACAAAAGGAAATCCTGCCTATACGGTCGTGCAGGTGGCGACAAATGACCTTATCATCCTTGTGGCTTTTGTTCCGATCGTAAAATTTCTTTTAGGCGTTTCTAATGTGGTTGTTCCCTACAGTACTCTGTTCGTCAGCATATTTCTGTTTGTCGTGATTCCGCTTGCAGGCGGCATCCTGACTAGGGTGTTGGTCGTGAAGCAAAGAGGCGCTGATTATTTTGAAAGTACGTTTATCCACAAGTTCGACAATGCGACAACGATAGGACTGCTGTTGACGCTGGTTATTATATTCAGTTCACAGGCAGAGGTGATTCTTTCCAATCCGCTTCATATTGTTTTAATAGCGGTACCGCTGACTATTCAGACTTTTTTGATATTCTTTATTGCTTACGGAGCAAGCAAGCTGCTGAAATTACCGCATGATATTGCGGCTCCTGCCGGGATGATCGGCGCATCAAATTTCTTTGAACTTGCGGTAGCTGTGGCAATTGCCCTGTTTGGTACGACAAGTTCTGCTGCTCTTGCCACCACTGTAGGCGTGCTAACGGAGGTTCCGGTCATGCTCCTGCTTGTGCGAATAGCAAATAAAACAAAAGCGGGGTTTGCGTAATGTGGACTTTTATTCAGGAACAGATCCTTGGTTTGTTTTAGATGCTACAGCAAGGACTTAGTTACACTTAAGGGTAACTAAAAAAATACTCTCCACATCAAAAAAGATGTGTTGATAAAAATTAATTCATAAAATTGAAGAAAGGGTGTAAAAAATGAAAAGAATGTCAATTTATGAACCGGCTATGTGTTGTGATACAGGTGTTTGTGGAGTTAATGTAGATCCTGAACTCGTACGTATTTCAACAGTAATTAACAACTTGAAGAAAAATGGCATCACTATTGAAAGATACAATTTATCAAGTGAGCCAATGGCATTTGTCAATAATAACAAGGTAAAAGATGCTTTGGATAAAAATGGAACCGATAGGCTGCCATTAATCCTTGTGGACAACGATATAGTCATAGAAGGCAGATATCCAAAGAATGAAGAAATAATTGAACTTTTACAAATCTCTAAAGATTATCTTGAAAGTAGTGAAGGTGAAGAACCTAATCAAAGCTGCTGTGGAAATAACAGCTCTTGTTGCTAAGGGGGAATTGCTATGAAAGGATTTAATATTGAAAACATTAAATTAACAAAATATCTATTTTTCACAGGCAAGGGAGGTGTTGGCAAAACATCTGCAGCTTGTGCAACAGCAGTGGTTTTAGCAGATGAAGGAAAGAAAGTACTACTTATTAGTACAGACCCTGCTTCAAACCTTCAAGATGTTTTTGAAACAGAATTAGATGGTAAAGCAAAGCCAATTAAGGGAGTAGATAATTTAGAAGTAATCAACCTAGATCCATTGGAAGCGGCACATAACTATAAAGAAAGTGTAGTAGCACCTTTTAGGGGCAAATTGCCTGATTCTGTTATTGAGAATATGGAAGAACAGCTATCTGGATCTTGTACAGTAGAGATTGCTGCCTTTAATGAGTTTTCTAATTTCATTACAAATCCTAAGCTCAATACAGAATATGACAATATTATATTTGATACAGCGCCTACAGGTCATACCCTTAGAATGTTACAGCTTCCTTCTGCTTGGACTGGTTTTATCAGTGAAAGTACGCATGGAGCATCCTGTTTAGGACAGTTATCAGGATTAGAGGCTAAAAAAGAAATCTATAAACAGGCAGTTCAAAATTTATCAGATGAGAGTGTAACAACCCTAGTATTAGTTACAAGGCCTGATAAAACACCACTTAATGAGGTAGCCAGAGCATCAAAGGAGCTATCTGAGATTGGAATAAAAAATCAAATATTAGTGATTAATGGTCTCTTAGAACATTATGATGATGACTTATCTGAAAGTATATTTAACAAACAAAAGTTAGCCCTTGAAAATATGCCAGATATGTTAACTGAGTTTGATACCTATACAATTGCCTTGCGGTCATATAACATTACTGGAATTGACGCTATAAGAAATCTTCTTAAGAAAGATCAAATAAGTGAACAAAAAGTGGAAGTAAAAGGCAAACTCTTTAATTTAGATGACGTTGTTAGTGATCTTGTAAAAAATAATAGAAAAGTAATCTTTACTATGGGCAAGGGCGGTGTAGGAAAGACTACGATTGCGTCTTCTGTTGCCCTCAAGCTCAGCAAACTTGGTAAAAAGGTACACCTATCTACAACAGATCCCGCTGACCATATAAAATTTATGATAGATAGTTCAAGTGGAATATCTATGAGCCATATTGATGAAAAAGAGGAGTTAAAAAAATATCAAGATGAAGTCCTTGAAAATGCAAGAAAAACAATGAGTGAGGATGATGTAGCTTATATTGAGGAAGATTTAAGATCACCATGTACACAGGAAATAGCTGTATTTAGAGCTTTTGCAGAGCTCGTGGAAAAAGCAGATGATGAAATAGTGGTGATTGACACTGCTCCTACGGGTCATACCTTGTTGTTGTTAGACTCAACTTTAAGTTATCATAAAGAAGTTCAAAGAACACAAGGACAGATACCTGAATCTGTAAAAAACTTGTTACCTAGATTAAGGGGAGAGGAAACAGAAGTATTAATCGTTAGCTTGGCTGAGGCTACCCCATTTTATGAGGCATATCGATTAGAAGAAGATCTAAAAAGGGCATCAATTCATACAAATTGGTGGATTGTTAATTCATCCTTGTACAAAGCAAATCCTAGTAACAAGCTGTTATCTGCAAAAGCAAATGAAGAAGTTAAGTGGATTAACAAGATATTAGATCATACTTCAGGAAAACTAGCCGTAATTGAATGGACAAAAGAAGACCTTCGTGATGATAAACTTTATCAGATATAAGAGGAAAATTAAATGCATAAACCGAAAGTAGCATTTATTTGTGTTCATAACTCGTGTCGCAGCCAGATAGCCGAAGCATTAGGCAGACATCTTGCGTCCGATGTATTTGAAAGCTATTCTGCCGGAACAGAAACAAAACCTCAGATCAATCAGGATGCAGTACGCTTGATGAAACAAATATATGGCATTGATATGGAAAAAATGCAGTATAGCAAGCTTCTGTCAGATATCCCGCCCGTAGATGTAGTTGTCACGATGGGCTGTAATATTAATTGTCCATTTCTTCCTTGCATCGAGAGATTTGATTGGGGTCTGGATGATCCAACGGGAGCCGGTGATGAAGCTTTTATCGAGACAATTCGAGGAATACACACGAAAATTGTAGAGCTTTCACAATATCTGACACAATAATTTACGTATACAGTTAAAACATTTTTCGCTAAAGGAGGATAAGAAATCTGAATATTAAGGTTTTAGGCGGTGGCTATAAAAGTTGCGAGGCACTTTTGAGGTCAGTAAAAGAGGCGGTAGCAAACAAGGAAGTTCATGCTGAGGTTGAGTACATAACCGATATTGAAAAAATTATGGAATATGGGGTGATGAGCATGCCCGCCCTCATGATTGATGACAAAATTGTCTCTGCAGGAAAAGTGCTGAAGGCAAAGGATGTAGAGAAACTACTGTAGACGAAAAAGGATAAGGCTCCTCGCTGCTGATTAATTGCAGTAGTTGGGAGCTCTGTTTTTGCCTCGATTTCGATTGTGATCCCGAACTTAAATTCCACGGTAAAGTGGTCGACAAAGACGTTGATATTGCCATTGCATTGGTAAGCAAGCTGATGAAGATTGCACAATGCTATTATGTTACCGGCAATCACGAAGCATGGATCGGACAGCAATTCACTGTACCGGAAGAAAAACTTCTTGATGAGAATGTTCAGATTCTTCATGATCGGGTGATTGTATTAGAAAGAGACGGTCAGACGGTACAGCTTGTCGGATTAGATGATCCAGATTTTACAGACAGAGACTCTGCGATTCAGCAAGTATGCTGCAAACAAGGCTAAACCAGATGAACTTATCAGAGAAATATTATATATTATTGTTTCATCGTCCGGAGACATTTGGGGCGTATGTCATGGAAGATATTGATTTGGTTCTGAGCGGACATGCTTACGGCGGGCAATTCAGGCTGCCGTTTATAGGCGGTGTAGTTGCGCCCAATCAGGGATTATTCCTGAAATATGATGCCGGTATATATGTCAAAAACAATACAACGATGATCGTCAGCTGTAGAATAGGTAACAGTATCATTCCTGTTCGCTTCAATAACAGACCTGAAATAGTTGCTGTTGAAATGAAAATGAATAATGGATATTGGTTGCAGCAGTCTTTGACTTGCACTATCATACGATATATCTTTTGCCAGCTTTCACCCTGCAACGAGTGTTAAGACTAAGTTCTTGATGTAGGGTTATCATCAGGGAAGTCTTGATACACGTGGAGACGGTAGCACTTTTGTCCAAACTTGATGTCGATAAGCACATAAGTGTTGAAATTGAGTTGGATGAGATGGATTTGACAAGTGCGGAGAGTAAAGCAACATATGCTCAAATCAAAGAATATGTTTGGAATAAATTTCAATTAAAAGTTTCAACATTATATATTGCACAGATAAAAAGGAAATGTGGAATAGAATTACGAGAACATTACAACAAGTCAAAAAAGGAGAAACAAATTATTCCACAGTGTACACCTGAAAAAGAAGAAGCCATCATGGATGCTTTGAGACACTTCAAAATGATTTAATAGAAAAGAATGACAGCATATGACTTTCTGCATTTATTACATTCCTACTTGGTATTGGAACGGCGTTGTTGTATATCATTATGGTGTTCTGCTTATTTTGGGCGTTAGCTTCTTTTATTGCAAGTTTAAGAGTAAGTTAACATATTTTTAGAAGTGTAAGTTGAATGATTGGTAAAATAGCAGGTATATATCTCTAAGTGTTATAATATATTATTAAGATGAAATATATTAGTTATTTAAAGATAAGAGAAACGAACGGGCAGAGGGGGGAAATTAAAACAAAATTATATTAAAAGAACACGCTAATTATGAAACTGGGATTTGTTATGAATCCCAGTTTAATTTTTATAATTAGATTAATAGAATTATTAAACTATACAATAAAATCAATTTAAAGAAAAATAAATATTAGATAATCTTAGACGATAGAAATTAAAAACTCTATTGTCTATTTTTATACTCAAAAGTTGGAGGGTATGATGATGAGGAAAAAATTCTATATTAGGTCAAATAAAAAGCTTTAAGATAGATGACAAAACTAAGTCAAATAAGAAAGACCATAGCAAAGATACAGAGAGAAAAATATCGGCAGTCTTCGGACTGCCTTTATTTTTTTGCTTTTTTAAAGTGATGTATCAATTGATTGAAAATAACCTATAGTTAATATTATAATAAATTTGTATGTAATAACAAACATAAGTATTTTTTTAATGTATATATGTACGAGATTAGCTATCGAAAAAATAATCTTGGAGGTTATATGGAATTAAGTTATAAAAGGTTATTTAAAAAACTTATTGATTTAGATATGCAACATAATGAGCTTATGGAAAAAGCAAATGTAAGTAGGAGTACATTTTATAAATTAAAGAATGGTGAGAATGTAACTACTGATATTTTGCTCAGAATTTGTGATGCATTGGATTGCGACATATCAGAAATTATGGAGTGTATTAAAAATGATTGAAATAATAAATGGAGAATGCATAGAAGAATTGAGGAAGTTAGACTCATCTACGGTTGATTTAATTATTACAGATCCTCCATATAATATTACGAATTTCATGAACGGGAGAGATACAAATCTACAAAAAATGCGTTCTATTTTTTTTGGTGCTGCTGGTTGGGATGATTTAGATTTTAATGATTGGAAAGACCATATGATATTGTTTTTAAAGAATCAAGTAGGATACTTAAGAATGGTGCTTCCATGATAGTTTTTATGTCAATATTAAGGGTTGAAACTCTTGTTGAAATAGCAAATGAATTTGGTTTTTATTATAAAACCACTGGAATTTGGCACAAAACAAATCCAATGCCTAGAAATATGAATTTACATTTTGTTAATTCAAATGAGTGCTGGATATATTTTACTTATAAAACAAAAACAGGAACATTCAATAATAAAGGTAAATTGGTTCTAGACTATATTGAAACATCTGTCACGACTGCTAGGGAAAAGAAATTAGGTAAACATCCAACACAAAAGCCAATTATATTATTCGAACATTTTATAAGATTGCTTTCAAATGAGGGCGATTTAGTAGTAGATCCATTTCTAGGAAGCGGTTCTTCTGCAATTGCAAGCTATAGATTAAATAGAAATTTTATCGGTGTTGAATTAGAAGAAAAATATGCTAAATTAGCGAATATGAGGGTAGAAGATGAAAAGACAAGTTATTGATTTGTTTTCTGGAGTTGGTGGACTATCTAAAGGATTTTTCGACTCAGGATTTGAAATTGTTTTAGCAAATGAAGTTGACTATTCTATAGCTAATTCTTATAAAAAAAATCATCCTAAAGTGAAAATGATTAATGAAGATATTTCAAAATTAGATATTGATGATGTTTTTAATGAGTATAAAAATATAGACGTAATTGTTGGGGGACCACCTTGTCAAGGATTTTCTCAAAAAGGGAAAAGAAAAATAATGGATGATCCACGTAATTATTTATTTAAATATTTTTTTGAGGTAGTTAGTGTTGTTAGACCGAAGTATTTTGTGCTAGAAAATGTACCCAACATATTAACTGCAAATAACGGACATTTTAAAGACGAAATTTATAGCTTATGTTCCAGTAATGGTTACACGTTATGATGATACCCTAGTAAGGAAGATTATCCAGAATGTTAGTGTTTATGATGACCACTTTGTAATATGCTTTAAATCTGGAATTGAAATGGAAGTATGATTTAATACTAATATAAACCGTCAATTAAGAGTTAGGTTCTCTTGATTGGCGGTTTTTGCATTGACTTTTACATGATTTATACATGTGATATTATCAAAAATGTTGTTTATAAGGTTATTGATAAGGAGTTGACCACATGAGTGATGTAATAAGCTGTTAGATGAAGCTATTAAAGAAACCGAAAACTTGTACGAAGGAGAAGTCTTTATTTTTAAGGATTTGTTTAAAGGATATGTATGGAACAGGATACCGAGAAAGGACTGTACTAATGTCTTAGTAGATGTTTTTGAGATATTTTAAATAATATAAAAAACACCTGAATAAATGCTCATATAACTATTGACACAAGAGAAAAACAATAATATAATAAATATACAACGTATGAATGCTTGCCCAAGTAATCAGATGAAATGATTTAAAAAGAGGTGATAATATGACTAAAAAATTTAATTCAATTGAAAGATGTGACTGCAATGTAATTCATGAGGATATTGTAAATCAAGTTAGAGATAAAATGTCTCAAGAAGAAAGCCTTTATGATCTAGCAGAATTATTTAAAGTATTTGGAGATTCAACACGAATCAGGATATTATGGGCTTTACATGAAGCTGAAATGTGTGTTTGTGATATCGCTATATTACTTAACATGACACAATCAGCAATTTCCCATCAGCTGAGAGTCTTAAAACAAGCTAATTTAGTGAAAAACAGAAAAGAAGGCAAAGTAGTATATTATTCATTAGTTGATGATCATGTAAGAGAAATATTTGACCAAGGTCTAATTCATATCAACGAGAAGTAGTAATGCGGTAGAATAGAATATTTTTTGAAGATATTTGGGCATATATTTAAGTCTTCATTTCAAATGAGCAATGCTTCAAGAAAATTTGAAAAAGACTTGTAGTATTCAAAATAAAATTACAAATAATATTTAGGAGGATTTAATAATGAAAAAGAAATTTATACTTGAAGGTTTAGATTGTGCAAATTGCGCGGCAAAAATGGAAAAGGCTATTAATGAGCTTGATGGAGTGAAAGAAGCTACTGTTAACTTTATGACCACAAAACTCGTTATTGATGGTGAGGATGAAAAAATGCCAACAATAATAGCAGAGGCCGAAAAAATAGTTAAAAAAATCGAACCCGATACAACTATGAAAAAGGCTTAAAGGAGACTATTTAGTATGACAAAACGACTATGGCGAATAATTATTGGTGCAGCCGTGTTAGCTACAGCAGTATTGCTTAGTTTAAATAACGAATGGTTACAGATTGCTCTCTTTATAATAAGTTACATTATTGTAGGTGGAGATGTTGTAAAAAGAGCTGTAAAAAATATTTTTAAAGGTCAAGTTTTCGATGAAAGTTTTTTAATGAGTATTGCAACAATTGGTGCATTTTTTATTGGTGAGTATCCTGAAGGTGTTGCAGTTATGCTGTTTTATCAAGTTGGAGAACTGTTTCAAAGCTATGCAGTTGGCAAGTCGAGAAAGTCAATTGCAAGCCTTATGGATATTCGACCAGATTATGCAAATGTTAAAAAAGGTGATGAACTTGTCAAAGTTGACCCAGATGAAGTACAAATTGGAGATATTATTGTAATTAAAGCAGGAGAAAAAATTCCTCTTGATGGCAAGGTAATTGAGGGAAGTTCAATGATTGATACATCGGCACTAACAGGCGAATCTGTTCCTCGTGAAGTAGAAGTTGGAAGTGATATCCTAAGTGGGTGCATCAACATTAATGGGGTTATTACAGCAGAGGTTACCAAGGAATTTGGAGAATCTACTGTAAGTAAAATTCTTGATTTAGTTGAAAATGCAAGTAGTAAAAAATCCAATTCAGAACAATTTATTACGAAGTTTGCGAGATATTATACACCGGTTGTGGTTATAATTGCAGTTTTTCTAGCTATTATACCACCTCTTGTTATAGACGGGGCGACTTTTAGTGATTGGATATATAGAGCACTAGCATTCCTTGTGGTATCCTGTCCGTGTGCTTTAGTTATTTCAATTCCTTTGAGTTTCTTCGGTGGAATAGGTGGAGCCTCAAAAAAAGGTGTTTTAGTCAAGGGTAGTAATTATTTAGAGGCATTAGCAGAAACTGAAATTGTTGTTTTTGATAAAACTGGAACACTAACGAAAGGTGTATTTAATGTACAGGAAATTCATCCAGAAGGAGTTTCCAAAGAAGAGCTACTAGAATTAACTGCACATGCGGAAAGCTATTCCAATCATCCGATTTCACTTTCACTGAAACGTGCATATAGCAAAGAAATAGACAATGGACGTATTTCAGATGTAGAAGAGATATCAGGTCATGGTGTTATTGCAACAGTAGATGGCAAAAAGGTTATGGCAGGAAATATCAAACTTATGAAAATGATGGATATCCCTTATTTCAAGGGAGAGCTGATCGGTACTATTGTACATGTTGCTGTTAATAACAAATATATAGGTTACATTGTAATTGCCGATGAGGTAAAGGAAGATTCAGCACAAGCAATCAAGGAACTTAAGGCAGCTAATATTAAACAAACAGTTATGTTGACAGGTGATAATAAAAGTATTGGTTCAAAAGTTGCTAAAGAGCTTGGTCTTGATAAGGTTTATGCAGAACTGTTGCCAGCAGACAAAGTTGAAAAACTAGAAGAATTATTTTCGCAAAAATCTAAAAAAGGTAAACTTGCCTTTGTTGGTGACGGAATCAATGATGCACCTGTATTAGCTCGTGCAGACATTGGAATAGCAATGGGTGGTTTAGGTTCTGATGCGGCCATTGAAGCTGCTGATGTTGTAATTATGACTGATGAGCCATCGAAAATTGCTACTGCAATGAAGATTTCTAAAAAGACACTAAAAATTGCACATCAAAACATAGTATTTGCAATTGGAATAAAAATAATTGTTCTTATTTTGAGTGCTTTTGGAATAACTACTATGTGGGCAGCTATATTTGCAGATGTAGGTGTAACTATCATCGCAGTATTAAATGCTTTTAGAGCTTTGAATGTAAAGAATCTATAAACTATTTTTCCTATTCACCCCTTGAATGATACCGATAATTGACGATACAATCAAGGGGTATTTTTTAATTTAAAAACTATAAATGAAAATTGGTTGGGATTTACCTTGAATTAAATGGTTTTAAAGATATGGAGGTTATGTAATTGAAAGTTATTGATGAATGTTGCTGTGAATGTATCACATAAAATTTAAATAGAACAAAGGAGAGTTGCCCTGTCTGTAATAATGAAGGAGTAACAGTTAGTAGGATAACCGTTGAACACTTGGTGACAGATGATTATCGTAATGCCGTTGATGGAGATCAATATAAGATATGCATGAATGAGGACTGCGACGTTATTTACTATAACTTAGATAAAGAAATAAAATTCTTAAAAGACCAAGTTAGGGTTCCTATCTGGTTTAAGAAAGATGCAGATCCTAAGTATGCTTGTTATTGCAGCAAAGTCACAGAAGATCAGGTAATTGAAGCAGTTGTAAAGCATGGTGCGAAAACCGTTAAAGAAGTAAATGCCATAACTGGAGCAATGAAAAATTCGCTTTGTAAGGAAAACAATCCTTTGGGGGTATGTTGTCATAAGATTATTCAGGAAGCCATTGATAAGGGATTAACCATGAAATGATTTGAGTTGATATGTTCTCACGAACAGACAAAACCGTTGATATCTTCCCACAAACGAGAGCCAATGTTGGATATGTTTCCAACTACGAGTGTGGATATGTTCCCCTTAACCATATGGGTTGAGACGGTAGCTCTATTGTCCAAACTAAATACAGAACATCATTTAGATATTGAAATCGGGGAAGATGAATTATCAGAAATTGACTTTTCAAAAGATGCAACGTACGGAGAAATTAAAAAATTTGTATTGGATAAATATGCTTTAAAAGTTTCAAGCCTATATATTGCACAAGTAAAAAGGAAACATGGTCTTATAGAAAGAGAAAATTATAATCTTAGTAAGAAAGAGAATCAAAGAGTGCCAAATTGCCCAGAAGAAAAAGAAAAAGCAATCGAAGATGCTTTAGAGCGTTTTGGAATGATTTAAGAAATCGAATATTTTAACTTTGTTTCATACGGCTGTGAAGGTAAAATAATAAGCTTTAAAACAAATGATAAATCTAAGGTAAATAAGAATTAGCGTATTAAGGACACAGAGACAAGTATTGGCGGTCTTCGGACTGCCTTTATTTTTTTGTTTAAAAATCGCTTTATGAGGCAATGTTTCGAAAAAACCAATGAATATATGATATAATATAATAAATAAAAAATTCGTAAAAGCGTAAGTTTATTTTGCGTAATAAAAGTAAAATTGGCTAAGGATGGTAATGATGAAAATTAATTATAACGGTTTGTGGAAAGTCTTGATAGATAAGAATATGAATAAAAAAGATTTAATGGAAAAAGTAGGACTATCACCTGCAACTGTAGCAAAAATGACCAAAGGTGAATTTGTTAGCATGCAGGTTCTTTACAGAATTTGCAAAAATTTAGATGTGGATTTTAAGGATATTATTGCAATGGAAAAGAAAGAAGGTATGTAATGAATAATCAAAAATTAAATACAGCTGAGTATACTAAGCTTGTTAATTTTATATGGTCAATTGCTGATGATTGCCTAAGAGATGTATTTGTAAGAGGTAAATATAGAGACGTTATTTTGCCGATGACAGTAATTAGAAGGTTTGATTCTGTAATAGAACCAAAGAAAAAAGAAATTTTGGAATTAAAAGAAATTTTCAAAAAAAATAATGCAGAAAATCTTGAAGAAGCTATGGGTCTTGCTGTAAATTTACCAATATATAATATTTCTGAGTTTACATTAAAAGATTTAAAAAATGAAACTAACAGCCAAAACTTAAAGAAAAATTTTGAAGAATACTTAGATGGATTTTCTCCAAATGTAAGAGAAATTCTAGATAAATTTAAATTTAAAAATCAATTAGATACAATGACAGAAGCGGGGATATTAGGCTCTGTAATTGAAAAATTCGTATCCTATGATATAAACCTAAGTCCATACCCTGTTTTAAATTCAGAAGGAGATGTAATAAAGCCAGCTCTTGATAACCATACCATGGGAATCTTGTTTGAAGAACTTATAAGAAGGTTTAATGAAGAAAACAATGAAGAAGCAGGAGAACACTTTACACCAAGAGATGTGATAGAGCTTATGGCAGATATTGCTATAGCACCAATAGAAAATAAATTAAAAGATGCACCCTATACTTTATATGATGGAGCGGCGGGTACTCTTGGTATGTGTACCGTGGCAGTAGAAAGGCTTGAGAATATAGCGAAAGAAAAAGGGAAAAATATCACCACCCATATATACGGTCAAGAAATAAATCCTGAAACTTATGCTATAGCAAAAGCAGATATTCTTCTAAAAGGACAAGGAAGAGATGCAGATAATATTTTCTTTGGTTCAACCCTCTCTAATGATATGTTACAAGGCAAGGAATTTGATTTTATGCTATCAAATCCACCTTATGGGAAAAATTGGAAAACTGACCTTGAAAAGATGGGCCAAGGAGCAGATAAAGATTTAAAAAAGAATATCATAGACCCAAGGTTTATAACTAGTCATAATGAAGAAACAGACTTTAGAATGATTCCTGATGTATCTGAGGGTCAACTATTATTCTTGTTAAACAATATATCAAAAATGAAAGATACAGAACTTGGATCTCGTATAGTAGAAATCCATGACGGGTCAGCATTGTTCGCAGGGGCTGTAGGTAATGGATCCAATAATGCTCGTAAATATATGATAGAAAATGACTTAATAGAAGCCATAATCCAACTTCCTAACAATATTTTTTATAATACTGGTATAGCTACTTATATTTGGATTTTATCAAACCGAAAGGAAGAAAGAAGAAAGGGAAAAATTCAACTTATTGATGCCTCCAAGATTAAAACCACTCTTCGTAAAAACATGGGTAAGAAGAATTGTAAATTAAGCGAAGAAAATCAAAAAGAAATCCTAGACTTATATTTAAATTTTGAAGACAATGAAAATTCTAAAATATTTGATAATGAAGAATTTGGTTACTATCAATTAACAGTTGAAAGACCACTTAGACAAAAAGTAAGTGTAAATAAAGAGACAGTCTCAAAGTTTGAAGAAATCCTAAAAAAACTTGGAGTTCTTGAAGGTAAATTTGATAAAAAGAAAGTGAAAGAATTTGCTGACCTTGGAGTGAAAGACACAAAGGGATCAAAAAATGAATTGTCAGACAAAGATAAGATGATAAATTATCTAGGAATATTAAAAGACTTACAAAGAGACGAAGACTACTTATCCTATGCAAAATTTGAAAAAGAATTTAGCAAAAAAGCTAAAGGAATGTCTGGCATTGCCATAAACAATTTAAATAGAACGGGACTACTAGACCTATTTGTATCAAAAGATGAAAAGGCAGAAGTGATAAAAGATAAGAAGGGGAACATGACCCATGACCCAGATTTAAGGGATACAGAACAAATACCACTAAACTATGAAGGAGGTATACAAGCCTTTATAGAAAAAGAAGTTCTGCCACACCACAAAGATGCCTGGGTAGATGAAGAATCTATCCAAACAGGCTATGAAATAAACTTTACAAAATACTTCTATGTGCCTAAAAAATTGCCAAGTATAAAAGAACTGGTAGAAGATATAAAAAGACTGGAAGAAGAATCAGAGGGATTGCTAGATTCAATTTTAGTGGGGCTTGATTATGAGATATAAGGACTATAAAAAGGTGGATATCACATGGCTTAATGAAGTGCCAAGTCATTGGGAGATACAAAGAATAGCTAGTGTATTTGATATTAGAAAGGAAAAGAATGACCCTATAAAAACAGAAGAAGTTCTATCATTAAGTGCAAAATATGGGGTTACTCCTTATTCAGAAAAAAAAGAAAAAGGCGGAAATAAACCAAAGTCAGATTTAACTAAATATAATCTTTGCTATCAAGGGGATATTCTAGTAAATTGCATGAATGTTGTTGCTGGTGCAGTAGGAATATCCAATTATTTCGGTGCCATTAGTCCTGTATATTATCCATTAGTTACAAACAAATACAACAACAAATATTATATGGAATATCTTTTTAGAAATTATGACTTCCAAAGAGGTATGGTTGGTCTAGGTAAAGGGATTATGATGAATGAATCAGAAAGTGGAAACTTAACAACCGTTAGAATGAGGATATCATGGGATACTCTAAAAACTTTGGAAGTACCAGTTCCACCAAAAGAAGAGCAAGAACAAATCAAAAGATTCCTCGATTGGAAAATTAAGGAAATTGATAGGCTTATAGGTGGTTATAGAAATAAAATCCAATATATAAATTTAATAAAATCCCAATTAATTGCAAATGAGTATATGAAATCAGATGAAAAAATACGTTTAAAAATGTTGCTAAAAAATGATATGGAGTACGGTCTTAATATATCTGGAGATATATCTGGAGATTTTAGATATGTAAGAATTACTGATATCGACAAAAATGGCAGTTTAAAAGAAACTGATCAACAGTACGTTTCAAATTTTGATAAAAAATATATATTAAATAAGGGAGATATATTATTTGCTAGAAGTGGAGCAACAGTTGGAAAAACATACTATTACAAAGAAACTGATGGAAATTGTGCTTATGCTGGATATTTAATAAGAGCTAGAGTGAATAAAGATTTGGTTTATTCAGAGTATATTTATTACTTTACTCAATCAAAAATTTATGAAGAATGGAAAAACTCAATATTTATCCAATCAACTATTCAAAATATAAATGCAGAAAAGTATTCTAATTTATTAATACCAATGTTTGATAAAGATGTGCAGAAAAAAGTTATTAAAAATTGCAAATTAATTATTAATCTTATAGATAAAATTGAGAAAAACCAAGCTCAACAAATCAATAACCTAAAATTACTAAAACAATCTCTAATATCAGATGTAGTTACGGGTAAGATTGATGTAAGAAATGTCGTTATCCCTGAATATGACAAAGTAAGTGATATAGAAGACGATGTAATTTTAGATGGAAATTTTAATGAGGAGGTATAAGTATGGGTATTCGTACAGAAAAGGCAGAATCGGCTCTTGAGAATCAAATAATAGAATATTTGCAAACTATTGGATATGACTATGTAAAGCCAAGTGAGATGAAGCTTTTTTTTAATAAAAAGTATGCTATTGATGAGAAAAGATTATTTTCTTTTATAGAAAAAACTCAGCCTACGGCATACGACAAGCACAGACTAGATACTGACTTAGGAAGACAAAAATTTTTAAATAATCTTTCATCTGCTCTAATTCGTGACGGGGTTGCCCATGTTTTAAAAGAAGGTGTCAAGATGTATCCAACGGGAGTAATTTTCTTTTACCACGCCCTTGATAAGAAAAGACCGTCATCTTTTGATGAGTTTAATTCTAATATTTTTTCTGTTACAAATCAATTGACCTATTCTGAGGCAAATCCTGGACTTGAGCTTGATATATGTGTATTTGTAAATGGACTTCCGATCATGACCATGGAGCTTAAGAGTAGGATGTCTGGGGCAGGATGGACCTATAAAGATGCAGAAGACCAATACAAAAATGACAGGGATTCGAGGGAGCCTCTCTTTATGTTTAAGAGATGCTTTGCTCATTTTGCAGTAGATGAAAATTATGTTTCGTTTACTACAAAATTAAATGGAAAAGATACTTTCTTTATGCCATTTAATAAGGGCAATGGAGATGGTGGTGCTGGAAATCCTATTGGCGAAGGGACTATGACAGATTATCTGTGGAAGGACTTTCTTTCTAAAAAAACTCTTCGTTCTTTAATTACTCAGTTTGTTTATATACAAAGAAAAAAAGATACAAAAACAAAGAAAACAAAAGAAACTTTAATTTTTCCAAGATTTCACCAATATAGAGTAGTTACTAGACTTGTAGAGGATGTAGAGAAAAACGGCGTAGGTGGTAGGTATTTAATTCAACATTCAGCAGGTAGTGGGAAGTCAAATTCAATAACATGGTTAGCTTATAGATTAGTTGAAGCAGAAAAAGACTACAAAAAGCTTTTTGATTCAGTCATTGTAGTAACTGATAGAAAGAACTTAGATAAACAAATTTCTGATAATATCAGATCTTTTATTTCTGTTTCTTCAAACTTTGCTCATTCCGATTCATCAAAAGAATTAGAAAAACTCCTAGTAGATGGCAAGAAAATAATCACGACTACTGTACAAAAGTTCCCTTATATTATTGAAACAGTTGGCAGTAAAATGAAAGGGAAAAATTTTGCTATTATTATAGATGAAGCTCATTCTTCTCAATCTGGTAAAGCTGCGGCATCTCTTTCTACTGCAATTTCAGGTAATTATAAAGTTACAGATGACATGGATAGTGAAGACTATATTAATGCAATTATTGAAGCTAGAAAAATGCCGGAAAATGCATCTTATTTCGCCTTTACTGCAACACCTAAAGCAAAGACTATAGAAATGTTTGGTTCTGTTTTTGACCTTTATTCTATGAAGCAGGCAATAGAAGAAGGATTTATTCTTGATGTATTAAAAAATTACACAACTTATGGAAATTACTATAAAGTATATAAAACCGTAAAAGACAATCCCCTTTTTGAGTCTAAAAAAGCTAGTAGGAAGATTAGAAATTTTGTTGAAGGACAGGAGTTTCCAATTAGGCAAAAATCCGAAGAAATAGTTAATCATTTTATTAATAATTCTTCTAAAAAGATAAATGGTAAAGCCAAGGCTATGGTTGTAACTTCATCTATACTTAGGGCAATTGAGTATTATTTTGCCATAAATGATATCTTGAATGCTCATAAAAGTCCATTTAAGGCACTTGTAGCTTTTTCTGGCGAAAAAGAGTATAGAGGGAAAAAAGTTACCGAGAGTTTATTAAATGGATTTTCAGATAAGGAAACTCCAGAAGTTTTTAAAAAAGATGAATACAAGTTTTTAATTGTTGCAGATAAATATCAAACAGGATATGATGAGCCGCTTCTTCATACAATGTATGTAGATAAAATTTTAAACGATGTAAAGGCTGTTCAAACTCTCTCTAGGCTCAATAGATGCTGCGAAAATAAAATAGATACTTGCGTACTTGATTTTGCAAATGATGCAGATGATATAAAAGATGCTTTTCAGCCATTCTACAAGGAAACTAAGCTTATTGAAGGAACAGATCCAAATAAATTGTATGAAATACTAGGAAAGCTTGATTATTTAAATGTTTACGAAGAAGATGAGGTTGATAGAGTCATAGATATGTTCTTTGAAAATAAATCAAGAGAATTTATTGATCCTATTATGGATACTTGTGTTGAAAGATATAAAGAGTTAGACGAGGAAGATCAAGTTGAGTTTAAATCTGGGGTTAAGTCCTTCATACGAACTTATAACTTTCTATCAGCAATTTTACCTATTGGTCAAATTGAATGGACTAAAAAATCAATATTTTTTGAATTGCTTGTCCATCGCTTGCCAACACCGAGGGATGATAAAGGAATAAATGAAATATTAGAGTCAATTGACTTAGAATCTTATAGACTTGAAAAACAAAATGAACTTAATATAGCTCTAGAAAATGAAGATGGAGAAACTTCTTCGAATCAAGCTGGAACTGCAAGACCGTTTGAACCTGAAATGGAATCATTAGATATCATTATTGCCAACTTCAACGATATTTTTGGCAATATTGATTGGAATGATAAGGATAATGTAGCAAGGCAAATAAAAGAACTTCCTGATATGGTAGCTAAAGATGAAAGAATTATAAATGCAATTAAAAATTCAGATAAGGGAAATGTAAAGATTGAATATGAGAATGTGTTAGCAGATGTAATGAGAGCTATTATGAAGGACAACATGGAGTTATTCTTGCAATTTACTTCTAATCAACAGTTCAAGAAGTGGTTATCTGATTCTATTTTTATGGAAATTATGAATAAACTAAAAGATGATAATTAAGGAGGAAAAAACAGAAATGAAAAGAATTTTTATAAGTTTTGCTATTGAAGATGAAGGCTTAAGAAACTTATTAAGAGGACACTCTCGAAATCCTAATAGTAACATTGAATTTGTGGATATGTCTGTCAAGAAACCTTGGGATTCTATGTGGAAAACAAATTGCAGAACACGAATTAAAGGTTGTGATGGAATGATTTCTATAATTACAAAAAATTCTAAAAATGCATCAGGGCAAATTTGGGAAATGAATTGTGCCAAACAAGAGGGGGTACCTATTGTTGGAATATATGGAAATGATGAGCATTCAGGAATAAAAGTACCCAGCGAATGTGGATATGTAAGATTAATGGATTGGACGTGGTCTAATATTAGTAATTGGATAAGTTCACTTTAAGTAGGAAGGGGTGTATTAAGATGAAAAACTATAAAGCATTAGTTGTAGGTATAGATAATTATCCAGCAGCTCCTTTATCGGGATGTGTAAATGATGCTAATGAGATTCAAAAATTATTAGAAACAAATGGAGATGGAAGTCCTAATTTTGATGTGAAATTTGAGCCAAACGTTTCATCCAAAAAAGAAATGTACGAATTATTAAATTCTTTATTTGGAACAGGAGAATCAGATATCGCACTATTTTATTTTTCTGGACATGGAACAGGAGAATTAGGTGGGAAAATTGTTTTACCTGATTATGATGGTATGGATTTAGGAATTTCAATGACAGATATTTTAAGATTGGCTAACAAGTCAAAGAGTAAAAATAAAATTATAATATTAGATTGCTGTTTTTCAGGAAAAATGGGTGAAGCTGGATTTACTGATACAACTGATTCTGTTGTAGGACAAGGCGTAACAATAATGACAGCTAGTAATAGAGATGAGTATGCTGTAGAAGATAGAATTACAGGACATGGGATCTTTACTGAGTTATTAATACAAGGTTTACTAGGTGGTGCTGCAGATGTAGGTGGTAATATAACTCCAGCAAGTCTTTATTCTTTTGTTGACCAATCTCTTGGGGCTTGGGAACAAAGACCGTTATTTAAGACTAACATTTCTAGATTTTTACCAATCAGAACTGTTGAACCTAGAGTTTCAAAGCAGATACTTAGAAAAATAAGTGATTATTTTGTTGACCCATATGACGAATATAGATTAGACCCATCATATGAATATACTAATACGCCTGATGATAATCATGAAATTAAAGAGCCATATGCAAATGATGATAATGTTAAAGTATTTAAGGATCTTCAATTATATGAAAGTGTTGGTCTTATAGAACCGGTAGGAGCTGAGCATATGTATTTTGCAGCTATGAACAGTAAATCTTGCAAGTTAACTCCTTTGGGATTGCATTATTGGAAATTATCAAAAGATAAAAGATTCTAGGAGGAATATATATGATTTTAACAAATGAATTTTTAAGAAGAGAATCTATTAAAAGAGAAATTAGTAATGCATCGGAAACAAGGATTTTAAATGAAAATTACACAGTTTTTTTAAAAAAAGAATCATATGACTTGTTTATATCGCATAGTTTTTTAGATAAAAAACTGATACTAACACTAATTGATTTATTTAACAACGCAGGTTATTCTGTATATGTAGATTGGATAAATGATAAAAATTTGGATAGAAATAATGTATCACCTAAGACGGCTAATGTTATTAAAAATAGAATATCTAATTGTAAAGGCTTATCTTATATCGCTACTAGAAATATTGTTAATTCAAAATGGTGTCCATGGGAATTGGGGTTAGCAGATGGCATGTTAAATGGAAAAGCATGTATACTACCTGTAATGGAAGAATCTAGCACTTTTAAAGGGCTTGAATATTTAGGCCTTTATCCATACATAGAATATGAAAAAATAAGAGGAAAAAGTACTTATGAGTTCTGGGTTATAGATCAAGTCGATAGTAGTAGATATGCTTCTCTCAAGAGATGGCTAAATGGAGCTGCACCAGAAAGACATTAAAAATAATAAGGAGATGGCTATCCCTTCACCTCCTTATCCATGTAAATTCCATAATTTTTTCGGATACTGTAAAGTTCATCCATAGTAGATTTTGAGGAAGAATGCTCTTGTATAAGGGTGTTCTTTTTTTATTACAACTTATCAAGCTTTTATAGTATTTAAATTCAATTAAATTCTAAATTAATATATTTCCTAACCGTATTCCTTGATAACTTAAACTTTCTAGCAGTTTGAGATATATTTCTACTAGCATGATAATATTCTTTAACTGCTAAAATTAACTTTTCTTTTTCTTCTCTTTTTTGCTGAGCTATGATTTCTTTTTTAGTATAAGGTTTTAGACATGACATAAACTGACTTTCTTCTTCTGAAATATCTAACCATTCCATGATTTTTTTGTTGGATAATTTCTTGAATTTAGGAGCTACATTCCTTATAGCACTCCTCCATTTTGATTCTATATATCTTTCTTTTTCGAACCCTCCACCTATTAAACTTCCAATTTCATATAAAATATCCTTAGATAGGTTTCCATTAATAATTGTCCATGCGCCTTGAATCATTATTTTATCTCTACTGCCAACAAGTGTATTATTTTCTTTCCTTATCTTAATTAATGTTTTATAATCATCAATTCTTTTTAAGCTTAGTTTTTCAATGTTTGCTTTGTGGACATAGTTGCTTTTATTTATATCTTCCTCTGGTTTTAGTTCAATTATCCACAAGCCGAGATAATATCTAGGAAAATCGTTAATATCTATTAGAGTACCCCTTGCTTTAGCTGAGCTATTATAGGATAGGGGTAATCTTATAATTTGTAATATATTAGATCCAACGGTTTTATCTAAATCAATATTTTTTAATGCATAGACATCTGCATCTTTTAATTCAGAGATTTTTTCATACAAACTTTCTTTTAGATATGCCGCACAATCTTGGTATAAACTTATTTGTTGTTCTTTTTTTATTTTGTCTTTATAAAAATTTACGGTTTCTATTAAATAAAATAGATGTAACCCTCTACCTGAATTAAGAATTATATGGGGACAAAGTATATTATCAAAAACGTTAAAAGTTTTTAAAGCGTTATAAACATTTTCTGCTTTTTTATGATCCCATTCAACATCTCTACGACAATCTAAGTCAACTACAATGTAGGAACAGCGTTTAATATTATTTATATCTATAATTGGCTTTCTAGATTTATGTTCAAATGAAGGATACCTTTCAGCGACTGAAATATAAATATTTTTTCTGTTATAATCATGCATGATTAAAAATAATACATAGTTATATAGAAAATATTTGATATACGTTGACATGTGGCTTATAATGATAATACAATAATAGCGTCGATATTTTTGGGGGGGCAGCTTTTAGCTGCGATTCTCTTTTTAGGAGGAAATATGAATAAAATTTATAAGTTAATTTGGAGTAAGACGAAAAACTGCTGGGTCGTTGCATCCGAGCTGGCGAAAGGACACGGGAATAATAAGTCACGTGTTAAAAACAGCCTGCTTGCCGTCTTTGTCATGACTGCGCTTTTGGCAGGAGGCGTGGCAGATGTACAGGCGCTGACACAACAGGAAAAAGAGGAAATCAAGAACGAAGTCGCCCTAGATTTGCTTGATAAGATTGCACACGGTGGAGAAATTCCCGGTGCGAAAGCGGAGTACGGGCCCACGAACTTTCCTGATGCGATTGCTAATCGTATTTTCTACTATAATGATGTTTCGAGTAAAATCGGTGAGAAACTTAAGAAGGACGGACTTACGCTTCGGTATTTTGCCGTACGTCCGGACTATATTGAACCGTCCCGTGACTATCTGGAACGCTATGCCAAATCAGACTGGACCAACGTCAATAACGACGGGGCTTTCGGTGCGCACTCCATGGCACTCGGCTACCGTGCATTCGCGGAAGCCAAGCATGGCGTTGCCATCGGTCGCTCTGCTTTGGCGGGAGGATCCAAGGATAAGGACGGTTATCACGGTGACGGTGGCGTCGCTATCGGTAACCATGCCTGGGCGCTGGGCGACAAGTCGGTTTCCGTCGGGAACGACGCACGTGCCGTTCATAAAGGTATTGCCATCGGGATTCAAGCTGAAGCCGGCTTGGACGAAGATGATAACACGACGGATTGGTCTACAGCTCCTGGCTTTACCCCAAAATCAGGTAAGTCGATTCAATATGACCCGAAAACAAAATTACCCTACGTAACCAGTGACATCACACAAAAGTTCGGTGCGATTGCCATCGGTACGGATGCCAAAGCACATGGCCGTCACTCCACCGCCATCGGTACGGGTGCGAAGGCGAAGGCACACTATGCCTCGAGTTTCGGATTCGGCTCGGAAGCATCGGCGATGGATTCCGTTGCCTTCGGTAATAACGCAACTGCTAAAGGACTCGGTGCGATTGCCATCGGCAGTGACCACGAATCTTCGAGCGGCGGGGCGCAGGCATACAGCGGTGATACGATTGCCATCGGTCGCAGCGCAATGGCCGGCAATGAAAATGATACGGCAACGGTGTATAATACCGTCGCTATCGGACGGGAAGCCAGAGCGTACGGCAAAAACTCGATCGCATTGGGCGGAACTGCCAATGTGGGTGATGTCTGGCAAAAACAATTAGCTGAAGGCGGTACGGCAATCGGGAGCAGCGCCAATGCGGCCTTGGAAAACGCAACGGCTCTCGGATATAAGTCGATAGCCTATGCGAAGGACGCGGTGACCCTCGGCGCGAACACCAGAGCGGATATCGATGGCGGCGTGGCGTTGGGCAGTGAATCCAACGTAGGATCTTATAGCTCTCCGAGTTACGGCAAAGCCGGTAAAGTCGGTTATGATCCGTTGGGCGCCGGCGCGGACGAAACTTCCACGTGGAAAGCCACAAAAGCGGCCGTTTCTGTCGGTAATCAGCAAAAGGATATTACCCGACAAATTATCAATGTCGCTGCCGGTACGGACAACACCGACGCGGTCAACGTGGCGCAGCTGAAAGCTCTCCAGAGCAAAGCATGGAAAGACCTTGTTGCGTCGGAAAATAAGCTGGGAGCGAGAATCGCTACCAATACCACAAGTATTACCAATCTTTCCGGGAGGGTACGCACAAACGAGGGAGACATCGGGCGTCTTAAGACGGATGTAAGTACAAATGATTCAAGAATCAGATACTTATATAATAATATGCCTTTCTTGCACTACGTTTCTGTAAAAAGTGAAGGCATGGCGCCTAATGAAGGCAACTACAAAAATGATGGCGCCAGCAAACGGGGTGCGATTGCTATCGGTGCTCATACATCATCAGATGGCGATGGTGCCGTTGCTTTAGGTGCTCATTCATTTGTCAGAGGACAGGGTAGCGTCATCGTCGGTGAAAATTCGGACAATTATACCGGTGGATTAAAGGCCAAAGAAGGACAGTTTGATCAAAGCATTATTCTCGGATCAGATAACACTATATTTGCTCAAAGTGCGGAAAATGGTGGTCGGGAAGATAAAGTTATCGGGAACATGAACAGAGTCGAGGAGTCTCACGGTACGTTTGTCCGTGGTACGGGCAACTTTGTGTATGACGCGTATAATAACGAAGCGCTGACCGATGAAGATAAGCAAAAAGAGCAGGATTTCCTTGATCCTATAGACGGTGGCGACCCGACCGGCCTTTTCCAGAAGGGAAGAAGCCATGTGAGCGTCGAAGGTGACGGGAACTTGGTGTCAGGCGCTCTCTATACGCAAGTTTCCGGCGTAGGCAACGAAATTTCCAATTCGCAACCTGACGAGAATGGGCCAAGCACTCCGAGAGTAACCTATAACATCGTTACAGGCAACAGAAACACCGTTGTCGATTCCAGTCATAACCTGATACTGGGCGACAACCACGAGTTGGAAAACGTCAATGGAAATATCATTATCGGCTCGCTGACAACGAAAGCGAAAACCGAAAAATCGAACGTCACCATCCTCGGCAATGACGCCAACGTCAGCGAGGACGGCGGCGTGGCTTTGGGTACCGGTTCCGTAGCAAGTACCGCTGCGGGTATTGCCGGCTATGATCCTCTCACGGGAGAAGCCTCCGCAAAGACGACATCGACATGGAAATCAGGAAACGGCGCAATATCCGTAGGCACGTCAGATAAGACAAGACAAATCACCAACCTTGCCGCAGGTATACAGGACACCGACGCGGTGAACGTTGCGCAGCTGAAGGCCTTGAATACCAAAGTAGACAACTTGCCTTCCATTCACTATTTCTCCGTCAAAGCAGATGACAGTAAAAAACCTGCCGACACCAACTGGAATAATGACGGCGCGACAGGAAATAAGGCCATTGCGATCGGCCAAAAAGCAAAAAGTGAGGGTTATGCTGCAGTAGCCATGGGTGCAAGCGCTCACACAGGCGCGAACGCGCATTATTCACTTGCTCTGGGCATGAAGAGTGACGCTGCGGGATTTGCCAATATAGCGCTCGGCAATGAAGCTAAGGCGCAAGCCGCAATGTACGCTACCGCGATCGGGCAGGAGGCCGCTGTAACCAAGAATCAAGGCATTGCGATTGGCACGACTGCGAAAACGGATGCGGAAAACGGAATCAGTTTCGGTACGCAGGCAAAATCGTTGGCGAACCGCGGAATTGCAGTAGGAACGAACAGCACGGTAGATGAAACGGGTGGTCGCGGAATAGCCATCGGTGATGGCGCCTATGTCGGCGCCAAAACGCAGGGTCATCTGGGTACGGGCATGTCGAATCCGGGGGATGCATGGAACCCGAGCGAACCGTATTTGCCGGTCGCTGATGATACAGTAGCGGGTCCGGGAAAACTGGCACGCGAAAACTCGATGGCGATCGGTATGAAAGCGAGTGCTTTCGGATTCCAAACGACGGCATTGGGAGCAGGTGCGGAAGCACATGACACCAATACGACAGCGGTCGGTGCCGCGGCGGTTGCCAAAGGGAATTACAGCACGGCACTGGGCAAACAGGCGCGTACATTTGAAAAAGAATCGACCTCGGTCGGTCATTGGGCGGACTCCCGCGCGGAATTCGCAACGGCTCTCGGCGCGAATACCATCGTGTACAAAAAAGGCGGCGTAGCGCTGGGATTCGGCGCGCGTGCTTATGATGAAAACAGTGTTGCCATCGGCAGCAACTCTTTCGCGAAAGAAGCGATTGACGGAAAAGCATACCTCAGCGATGAAGAAGTGAAAGCCGCAGCGGGTATCGTCTCGGTCGGCAATCCGGCGTACAAAGTAGGGGATAAGGACGTCGCAGCGAACTATCGCCGTATTGTCAATGTGGCAGGCGGTATCCACGACAATGACGCCGTAAACGTACTCCAGCTGAAAGCAGCGAGAACCACAGTCAAAGCAGGCGACTATGTAACTGTTACGGAAGGCAAAGAACAGAACGTAGACGGAACCGTATACACCGTCAAAGGACCGACACTCTCCGTAGACGGCGGCAACCTGACTGTGGCAGATGACGAAGAAACAATAACAGGCACAACGGATAAGAGAAAAATAGGCTACAAGCTCAGCTTGAATAAAGAACTCACAGGTCTTACCAGTGTAAGCAGTACTACGTTCAAAGCAGGTGATAACGTCACACTCGGAGGAACGGGACTGACCATTACAAACGGTCCGTCTGTAACCGCTACAGGCATTGATGCAGGCAGTAAGAAAATTACCAACGTGGCAGCCGGTACAGAAGACGGCGATGCGGTTAACTTCAAACAGTTGAGTGACGTCAAGACTATCGCAACAACCAACCAAACGAATATCACTAAATTGCAAAATGGTTTCACCGTGAAAGACGGCGGAACGGGTTCGGCGAATGTTACACTCGGCGGAGATACGAAGCAGGAGGTTACCTTCAAAGCTGCCGTAGACAAAACAACGGAAGCAACGGAGAACGGCTCCTCGCTGACCTCAACTGTCGGTACGGACAGAAACGTCACTTACAAGCTGAACATGAACCAGCTGAAAAAAGACCTCGGCATTACCGAAGGCCCTGGTGGCGTCATGAGTTCTTGGAAGCTGAAAGTAAAGGGCGAAACAACACCGCAGGACATCAAAAACGGTAATGAAGTTACCTTTGACGCTTCCGGCGACGGGATCACCGTAACGAGAGAAAACTCGACCATTAAGTACAGTATCAACGGAAGCAAGCTCGATATCACAAATAACCAGTCGATTACCAAATTGGGTGATCGTATTGACAAGTTGCCTTCCATTCACTATTTCTCAGTAAACTCTGAGGACAGCGCAAATCCTGCCGGAACGAACTGGAGTAACGACGGAGCGACGGGGACAGATGCGGTTGCTATCGGTAAAAACGCCGCAGCATCGGGTAAATCCGCTTTCGCGACGGGATGGAAATCAAAGGCGGCCGGATATTCTGATATAGCGATCGGCAGAGAAGCGGAAGCGACCGGCGGCTGGGGCGTAGCCATCGGACAGGCAGCGAAAGCGCAGGCTTCGACCGCTGTCGCCATGGCGTATGGTGCAAATGCAAAGGGAAGTAACTCTTTAGCTATCGGTGTGCAATCGGAAGCCAAAACGGATGACTCTAGTGCTTACGGGCGCGGAGCCAAAGCGCTGGGCGAAGTCGCTCTCGCTGTCGGGACACTGACCAAGGCAGAGGGAAATCATTCTTCCGTATTTGGATACAAAGCGACGACGGACAGCACCGCATGGAACGGTACGGCGATCGGCAGAGGAGCCTATATCGGCAAACAGGCGGCAGACGGAACCACGCCGGACACCGGTGTTTCGAATAACTACTACACGCCTGTGGATGATGACACGGTTGTGGAAGCCGGTAAGGAAACGAAGAACTCAACAGCTGTCGGATTTGGAGCGAAGTCCTTCGGATATCAGAATACCGCCGTCGGGGCAGGTGCGGAAGCCTTTGATACGAATACAGTGGCTGTCGGTGTCTTGTCCAAAGCCATCGGTCACTATGCCAATGCATTGGGCAAACAGGCCAGAGCGGAAGGAAAGAACTCTACCGCCATCGGTCATTTCGCAAGGGCGCTTGGTGAAAGCTCCATGGCCTTGGGCGATTACGCGATTACATCGACACTGGACGGCACAGGAAAAGTCAATCAATCGGTAGCACTCGGCTCGCATGCCCGTGTCGCTGCTGACAACTCCCTTGCTTTGGGCAATAACTCTCTTGCCAACATTGCCGATGATGTAAAAACAGAAGCTTACTTATCCAAGGAAGCTTTCAAGAAAGAAAACGGTGTAGTATCTGTCGGCAATTCTGAATATACGATTGGTGATGAAAAGATTAAGCAGAACTACCGCCGCATTACCAATGTTGCAGGCGGTGCGGAAGACAATGATGCTGTGAACGTCGCACAGCTGAAAGCGTTGGAAGGCAAAGTCACGACCAACAAGGAAGACATCACGACCATCAAAAAAGGCTGGACGCTGAAAGACGCCAATACAGGAACAAAAACCGTGAAAGCCGAAGATACCGTTAAAGTCACGGGTGATGACTATATCACGGCGACCGTGGACAATGACGGCCTGAAGCTCGGCATGAGCGAAACCAAGCTGAATGACCAAATCAATAAGCAGATAAATACCAACTCGACTGTGACAGGCAAGATGAACTCTTGGGTTCTGAAGGCTGCTTCAGACAAAGACGCGGAAAAAGCCGGAAAAACGATTAACAATACGGATAATGACGTTACTTTTGACGTAGAAACGGGTCAGGGACTTACCGTAGCGAGAAACGGCGCGACTATCAAGTATGGTGTAAATAACACTCAACTGGTGAAAAATATCAATGACGGAGATACGGCAGTCACCAATATTTCCGCGAAATTCTCGATTAGCGGTGCAGACGCTACGACTAAAAAGAATTTGACCTTAAGCAAAACATCGACGCCGAATATCCAATTCCTCGGTACAGCCGGTGAAACCACCGTGACCGTAGGCGGCAACGATACTGCTCCGACCGTTACCGTAGGCTTGGATGCAAAGTTCAAGAAACAGGTAACGGATAACACGACAAACATCGGTAAGAATACCGAAGCTATCGGTAAGAACACCGAAAACATCGACAAGAACACGAAAGCTATTGCCGCTAAGATGACCTCGTGGAAGCTGAAAGCGGGCGGCGTTGATGGAGAAGCGGAAATTAAAGACGGTAATGAGGTTACCTTTGATGTAGCAGTAAAAGATAAGGGACTGACCGTTACAAGAGACGGCTCGACCATTAAATACGGTATCGACGGAAAACAGATTGATATTTCCCAAAATGAAACTGTTACCGATCTTAAGACGGAAATCAAAAATAGCAAGACAACCGTAGAAGCAGGTGACTATGTAACCGTTACGAAAAAAACGGAAGATGGAAAGGGAACGACCTACACCGTCAACGGCCCGAAACTCACCGTAGTTGATGGAGAGAAAAACCTGACTGTTACCGACGATACGGATAAGGATGGCAAGAAGGTAGGCTACAAACTCGAACTGAACAAAGAGCTCACAGGCCTTACCAGCGTAAGCAGCGACACGTTCAAAGCAGGTAATGACGTAACGCTCGACAAAACCGGTCTTAAGATTACAGGCGGTCCGTCTGTCACCACCGGCGGTATCAACGCGGGCAAGAAGAAAATCACCAACGTGGCAGATGGCGACGTATCTGAAAACAGTACCGACGCGGTGAACGGCGGACAGTTGTACAAACTGCAACAAACTGTCGCTGGAAGCAAAGTCACTGTAGAAGCGGCAGAAAACAGCCAGATTACCGTTACCTCTGAAACACAAGCGGACAAGTCTACAAAATATGTGGTAGACATCGCGAAAGACGGGACCATTGGCGGAGATAAAGATGAAAATCTCGTTACCGGAAAAACCGTTAAGGACTATGTCGATGCGAATCAGGTAACCGTCACAGATGACGGAAAAAGCGGCGTCAAAGTTGAAAAAATTGTAGAAGACGGAAAGCCGGTCAACTACAAGGTAAGTCTCGGCGACAAAATCAAAGCAGGTGATGTCACTGTTGATGGCACGAAAGGCAAGGGACAAATCACAGGACTCTCCAATACGACATGGGATGCTGACAAATATGTCTCCGGCCGCGCAGCGACAGAAGATCAGTTGAAAGCGGTATCGCAAAATGCGGCAGAAGCGGCGAAAAAGCATACTACTGTGGTAGCAGGTGACTATGTCACTGTCAGCGAAGGCACGAATGCCAATGGCGGTAAAGAATACACCGTAACCGGTCCGAAAGTCGAGGCGGCGCAAGGAGAAACCAACCTTGTTGTCGGTGACATCATGGACGGTAACAAAAAAGTCGGTTACAATCTCAAACTGAACAAAGAACTGACAGGTCTGACCAGAGTAAGCAGTGCCACTTTCAAAGCAGGCAATGACGTAACGATCAACAACGACGGTCTTACCATCAAAGACGGCCCGTCCGTCAAAAAAGACGGCATTGACGCCGGCGGTAAGGTAATCGCCAACGTGGCAGACGGCAAAGCCGATACCGACGCGGTGAACGTAAGACAGCTCAATGCCATTGCGAACGCGGGCAATCAGAATCTGGCCATTCTCGGCGGCAAAGTGAGTGAACTGGACGGACGTGTGAACCGAGTCGGCGCGGGTGCAGCTGCGCTTGCCGCTCTCCATCCGCTGGACTTTGATCCGGATGACAAATGGGACTTCGCGGCCGGCTACGGCAATTACAGCGGCGCGAACGCTGTTGCTATCGGCGCGTACTATCGTCCGAATGAAGACACCATGTTCAGCGTCGGCGGCTCGTTCGGCGGCGGTGAAAACATGGTGAACGCGGGCGTTTCCGTGAAACTCGGCCAGGGCAATAACGTCACGACCTCCAAGATCGCTATGGCGAAAGAGATCAAAGATCTCCGCTCGGAAGTCGAAGTATTGCGACAGGCGATTGTCGGCGTCGGTCAGGGACAGGAACTCGATCCGATGAAGATGAAACTCTTCCCGGACATCGAGAAAAACCACTGGGCCTATGAAGCGGTCGAAGAGCTCACGAAACAGGGCTTGCTCGAAGGTTACCCGGACGGCACCTTCCGAGGCGATCGCATGATGACCCGCTACGAATTCGCGCAGCTCGTTTACAGAGCCATGCAAAAAGGCCTTAACGTAAACGAAAAACTGATTCAGGAATTCGAACCGGAATTGGAACGTTTCCGTATCGATGTCATTTCCAAAGACAAAAACGGAAACCCGGTCATCGAAAGAGTCCGTGTCAACGAGAAGAGAAAAGCAAAATAAAACTTCATAAAAACGGCACAACCGAAGTAAAAAAGAAAACCCCGAGGGAAATAACTCCCCGGGGTTTTTTCATGCTGCATGAAAGAAAGCAAAATAATTCATATATGACGTTGAGGAAGAAAGAATTCAAAGTTTTTAAAATATATTACTTGATTATTGCCATAAAACAATAAAATGCAAACTGCAAGCCGTCCCCGGATGACGGGAAGCAAGCGAACCACTTTTCGAGGAGCGGAGCGACGCTGTAAAAGTGAGTGAGACGCTTTGCCTTGGCTAAGGTGGCGGCGAAGCCGTCGGAAGGGGCAAGTGTGAGCAGAAACGAAAAAAGCAGTTTTTGCAGAACGGTATTAACTACTTGCCCGTCATTCTTGAACGAAGTGAAGAATCCGGGCAGAGGTTGGAGATATTAAATGTGTTTTCCTGTACCCGCTGCCGGATTCTTCGCTAAGAGTCAGATGATGTTTTTTCTTTCATCATCATTCCAATTCTGTTCTCCGCTCAAGAATGACGGCAGGGGTGTTTTTGTTTTGCCATGATATTCTGATGCTAAATGAGTACATAAAGAAAAGTATACAAGACGCAAGCTGTCCCCGCTTGTCGGGGAAAGTGTCAGCGGAGCTGACGAAAGGGGCAAGTGTGAGTAGAAAAGAAAGAATGGAAATAAGTGTGAATGGAAACGGAAAAAGCGGTTGTCACAGAACGGTATTAATACTTGCCTGTCATTCTTGAACGAAGTGAAGAATCTGGGCAAAGAATACGGGTGTTATATACGCTTTTAATGATTATCCTATGCCGGATTCTTCGCTAAGAGTCAAATTATGTTTTTCCTTTGTCATCATTCCGATTTTGCTCGCCGCTCAAGAATGATGGCAGAGATGTTTTTGTTTGCCATGATATTCTGTTCTGTGTACGCACACATGCCCCTTTCGCCTCGCAAGGCTCGGCACTTCCCTCCGTGTTCGGGGGAAGCTGACGCTAAGGAAGAAAGAATTTATAGTTTTTAAATATATTACTTGATTGTTGCCATAAAACGATAAAATGCAGATCGCAAGCCGTCCCCGACTACGGGGAAGGTGGCGGCGTCAGCCGTCGGAAGGGGCGAGTGTGAGTAAATACGAAAGAATGGAAATAAGTGTGCAGAAACGAAAAATCGGTTGTCACAGAACGGTATTAAATACCTGCCTGTCATTCTTGAACGAAGTGAAGAATCTGGGCAAAGAATACGGGTGTTATATACGCTTTTAATGAGTAGCCTATGCCGGATTCTTACCGCTCCCGTTGGTCGGGTATGGCGTCTCATTGCATTTTCGCGTCGCTGCGCTCCTAAAAATACAATTCGCTTGCCATCGCTCCTAATTACCGTATTACCACCGCTCAAGAATGACGGCAGGGGTATTTTTGTTTTGCCATGATATTCTGATTCTAAATGAGTACATAAAGAAAAGAATAGGAAACGTAAGCCGTCCCCGGACACGGGGAAGGTGTCAACCGACAGGTTGACGGAAGGGGCAAGTATGAGTAAAAACAAAAGAATAGAAATAAGTGTGAGCAAAAACAAAAAATACTGAAATGACTCACACAAAAAAGCTGTCTCCGCGTGACGGGAAGCAAGCAAAAGCGGAAACATAAACGAGTTTTTTATCAAGCGGATGTGATCCGTATTATTTACTTCCTTATTTGCAATCAAAACCACCCGTATAACGGGTGGTTTGCACAAGGGCTATAAGCCCATATGAACAACCAGCGTCTAAAGGCGCTGGTTTTCGCTTTTCTCAAACCCTAGTGTTTTTGCCTCTTTGGCTTAGCCCTTAAAGGGCTTTTTATTTCCTTTTAAATGGATCTTCATATTCCTTTACACTTAACTTGTCTTTTACTATATCTTGTTTTTCTTGTTCTCTTATATATTTGGCTATTGTTGCCTCATTTAATCCTACTGTGCTCACATAATATCCTTCTGCCCAAAAATGTCTGTTGCCAAATTTATATTTCAAATTCGCATGCTTTTCAAACATCATCAATGCACTCTTTCCTTTTAAGTACCCCATAAAACTTGATATTGATAATTTCGGTGGTATACTTACTAGCATATGTACGTGATCAGGCATCAAATGTCCTTCGATAATTTCTACACCTTTGTATTTACATAATAGCTTTATTATTTCTCCTAAGCTTTTTCTATATTGATTATATATTATTTTTCGTCTATACTTTGGTGTAAAGACTATGTGATATTTACATAGCCATTTGGTATGTGATAATGAATTTGTCTTTTGTACCATAAATCACCTCTTTTGTTATTTTGGATTTGAGCACCTTTATTATATAAAGATGTGATTTTTGGTATAACCTTTTGTTTTCTACCCGCATAGCGGGTAGTTTTTTGTTTCGACAGTTTCACTGTCGAAACAGGCTAAAACCATAATAAAAAAGCGTACCTTTCGGGTACGCCTTTTCTTTTTATCTTTTAGAGGAACAGGGCAAAGAGGCTGGCGCCTATGACGGTCATGATACCGGATATGCAGATGGAAAGGGAGCTCATCGCGCCTTCTACGGGTCCTATTTCCATGGCTCTTGCCGTGCCCATGCCGTGGGCAGCCGTGCCGAGGGCAATCCCTTTGGCTACCGGGTGGGTGATATGTAAGCATTTCAGTATGTAGATACCGAAGATATTTCCCATAATCCCCGTGAAAATAATGGAGGCGACGGTGATGGAGGGGTATCCGCCCAGTTCTTGCGAGACGCCCATACCAATCGGTGTAGTAATGGCTTTGGGGAGCAGGGTGACATACGAGGCATGGTCAAACCCGAAAAGAAGGCAGAAAATGAATATGGAAATCAGACTGGAGAGTACGCCGGCAAGAATTCCGAAAAATATGGCTGCCATATTGTCTTTTAAGGTTTTCATCTGTTCGTAGAGGGGAACGGCAAGGCAGATGGTGGCAGGGGTGAGGAGATAATTGATGTAGTCCAGACTGTCTGTCATTTTTTCATAGTTATAGCCTGTAAGCTGTATGAATCCGATGATGATAATACCTGAGACGAGCAAGGGATTAAAGAGGGGGCTTTTGAATTTTTTTTGGAGGAACATACCGAGCCAGTAGGAGGCAATTCCGAGGAATACACCGAAATAGACGGATCCTTCGAGCAAATCAATCATGACGGGCCTCCTTTTTGCGGGTGAGAATAAATTGGGTGAAAAGTCCTGCACCGCCGATACCGATGATGAGGGTGAGGATATTGATGAGTATATAGGGAATAATCATGGATTTCATGTAGTCCCAGGCACCTAAAAGTCCGACCGTGGCAGGGAGAAAGAGAAAGGCCATGATGCTGATGAGAAGCATGGAGGTTTCTCTGATTTGTGCGACGTGGAGAATTTTGTAATGGAGCAGAGTGAAGAGAAGAATAATGCCGTAGATGCTGGCGGGAACGGGAAGCGGCAGGAAGTCATGGAGCATTTCCCCGAGAAAGGAAATAGTGATGATGATGCCGAATTGAATCAAGTATTTCATGGGCGGCTCCCGGGCAATACAGCAGAGATGTAGTCGATAATGAGGCGTGCGGTTTTTTCGTGACCGAGACGGAGTGCATCGATGCAGAGGTCATAGTTTTTGGCTTCGCCCCAATTTTCTCCGGTGTGGAATTTGTGGTAGTCTTTTCTGTTTTGGTCGGAGTGGAAAACGACATCTTCCGCTTCTTCTCTCGTGAGGTGCCAGAATTTCATTTTCATGGCAATCCGGCCTTCTTTACTTCCGCAGGTGAAAACGCGGACGCAGTCTTTGCGGTCACGGAAAATGTAGTTTCCGCAACGACCGATGATGACACAGTCCCGGCTGCCGATGAGGTTCATGAAAGCTTCGGTAGTGGGTTTGTTGATTTTGTCGGGATCGGCTCCCATCGAAAGGGCGAAAAGAAATCCGTTTGACGAAGCGCCGGACAGACTGGTTCTTCTTCCAAAAGGGAGAATGGCTTTTATAGAATTAAAGGCTCCCGAAAAAAAACTAAGAACTTTACAGAAAAGACGAATGAAACAGTTATCAGCTTCAGGGTTTTCCCGCTATGTAGTTGATAACACGGCAATAATTCAAGATATTATTGATGAGATTCGAGGTGGTGCCAAATGAAGTTCAATCCGCATAATTATCAGAAATTTGCAATTAACCATATTCTTACTCATGATGTTTCTGCTTTATTTTTGGAGATGGGCTTAGATTGAGGAAAGACCGTCATAACGTTATCGGCAATCTCTGAACCTCTTTATAACCGATTTGAAGTAGGGAAGGTTCTAGTCATTTCACCACTTCGAGTAACAAGTGATACATGGCCTGATGAAATAGAAAAATGGGAGCGCTTAAAGGGACTAACATATTCTGTGGTTATCGGTATAGAGTCAGAGAGAAAAGAGGCGTTAAGAAAAGCGCTGGTATCTATCTGATTAACAGAGAAAATGTCGATTGGTTTAGTGGGAAGAGTGGATTTCCATTCGACTTTGATACGGCGGTCATTGATGAATTATCGTCTTTCAAGTCCTATTCAACAAAACGATCTAAGAGTCTTCTGAAAATAAGACCGAAGATAAAACGAATCGCAGGTCTTACAGGAACGCCAAGCAGTAATGCCTTATGGATTTGTAGGCAACGTTTAGGATCCTTGATATGGGACAGGGGCTTGGTCAGTACATCACAAACTGTCGAAGATAGCGAGGAGAATTATTTTTTAGGATAACAACAGCTCCTTTTTCATCAACTATACGGGCCATGAGAAAAGTTTTGATTTGCTTCCGTGATGGACACGAAAATTTCAGAGTTTATATTCATAGATGAGACTTCCTTAGTATTGATGATTCTATTATTATAATAAATAGGTTAAATTCAAACCTGTTTTAATAGGAGGAGGTGTTGAAATCTCTGAAAGTCCATACAGACAAAAACGGCGTGGGGTCTTACGCAGAAAAAGGAAATAAAGTGGCGATATAAAGATGCCTACAAAATCAAAGCAGAAAGGCGAGGTCGTTGAAACAAAAATCACTCATAAAGAATGGTTATTTTCTGTGAAGAGAACCGATTGAATCAGCCAGACACTGGCGAAGCACCGTGGCTGAAAGATATTGAACATTGATGTTGGAAATTGTAGTAATCATTGATTTTTCCTCCTACAATTTTCTTCGGATTGTGGCAAGAAAAGCTCTGCTTTATTTGTCAAAAGGAAACTTTACTTTTTCACAGAATAAGCACAAAACAGGTAATCCCGACTGGTTGATTGCTTTCTATAAAGGAACGGTAAAGCATATCTGTTTTGTAGTCGAGACAAAAGGCTCCATGAATTCGATGCAGCTTCGCCTGAGTGAGGAGTCAAAGATCCACCGTCGAAGGGACATTTATTTCAAAGCGATCTCCAGCGGGAATATCATCTACGATGTGGTAGACAGCTGCAAATCTCTGCTGGAGAAGGTGATGAAGTGATTTCGGCACGGTATGGAATGGTGGTAATGTATATGGGCATTTTCTTGGTGATAATGAGGTCGGAAAAAGCAGCGTTCTGGTGAAAATGTAGACGGTATCTTTATTGAAGAACCAGAAAATCATTTAAGTCCTGTAAATTTTCGGAGACTTGTTCAGCAGGTAGCGTTTGCAAAGAATTTCCAGCTTTTTGTCACAACACATAGCAGCGTGATAAGCACCCGGCTTAAGAGTAACAATCTGCTTATTATGTATCAGGAATCTGATAAGAACCTGATAAAACTGAGTGATCTTAGCGGCGATACGGCAAAGTACTTCGTTAAGACACCTCCTGCAAGCATAGTAGAGGATGTTCTTGCTGGCTTGTTCGGTAAACAAATGGCAACGCTGCAATTGTGAGAATAATAATGGGGGATTGGAATGGGAGTTGATACTGATGATACGAAATGTGACAATAGAAGATGCCTGTCGTTTGCTTGAAATATACGAATACTATGTGAAGAATACAGCGATTACGTTTGAGTATGATGTGCCGTCTTTGGATGAGTTCAAGAACCGTATCACTGGTACGCTAAAAAAATATCCCTATCTCCTTCTCGAAGAAAGTGGGGTGATTCGAGGCTATGCTTATGCAGGAGCATTTGTAGGCAGAGCTGCGTACGACTATTCTTGCGAGACGACGATCTACTTGGATCATAATGCGAAAGGCCGTGGTTATGGACGTGTATTGTATGAAGCTTTGGAGCGGACTCTTAAAAATGCGGGAATTCTAAACCTGTATGCATGTATAGGTGATCCCGTTGTGGAGGATGAATATCTGACTCGTAACAGTGAACAATTTCATAAGCACCTTGGTTTTTCTAAAATAGGAACTTTTCATACATGTGGATATAAATTCGGCCGCTGGTATAACATGATTTGGATGGAAAAAATAATCGGGGAGCATAATTGATTTATCATAATTGTAAGGATCTTCGTGT
Organism: Megasphaera vaginalis (ex Srinivasan et al. 2021); assembly: GCF_000478965.1. Taxonomy (NCBI): domain Bacteria; kingdom Bacillati; phylum Bacillota; class Negativicutes; order Veillonellales; family Veillonellaceae; genus Megasphaera; species Megasphaera vaginalis (ex Srinivasan et al. 2021). The sequence continues at coordinate 29,270 of NZ_AWXA01000028.1, read as the reverse complement.
TTTTTATTAATGCTGGATGTGCGTGTTCCAACGACTTTTCGTGACTATGGTGCAAAAAACATAATTTTAGGTCAACGTTATGTGAATTGAAATATATTGTAGAAAACATAATTATGGAAATATATAATTAATATTAGCAATTCAAACAATAAAGCCGAGAGCAATCTTTCGCTTGAAGAATAGCCTGATTTACTTCCTATCAGTCAATTCTATCAGCAACATAGCGGCGCGTTTTGGATTGACTGATTCGACGGCGCAATCATTAGTACGATAGGGGGGATGCTGAAAGAAAATCATCGTGCGATACTAAAAAACTTTATTTATAAAAAGGAATATCGATCACAAAGGCAGGCTTTGTCCTGTATGATGTACTTTGGCGATATGCGGTAAGTAAAGGCTTGCGTCATATTATGCTGGATACTCCGTCTGTCTCGCATGCGCCCTGCTTTTTATGAAAAAGCCAGGTTGGTTAAAATTAAAAAAACGGAGTTTCCGATATTCTATTCATATCCCGATAGAGACGGCGTACTTCATGTAAAAGATTAAGAATATCGGAGAGACAGGATAACATTTGCAGGAAAAGTTTCAAAAAGCAATCTATGCTTCGAAGGAGCGATTCTATGACAGCGGAAGAAATTGTAAGAAAAGCCCATGAACTTGGTTATCTGACATGCGGTATTATTCCCGTTTCAGATATGGCAGGTTATGACGAGAAATTATCAGAAAGAATCGCATATTTTCCGGAAACAGAAAAAAAATATGAGGAGTTGCGTAGTTTTGCCGATCCGGCTAAGCAATATCCGTGGGCTAAATCCGTTATCATCTGTGCTTACTGGTATGGAAAATATAAGATTCCATCTGAGCTGAAAACCCATTACGCGAAGTACTATCTTGTCGACAGCAGAACAAATCGGGATTCTGAAGGATATCAGCTAACAGATGCATTTTTGTCTTATCTTGAGGGTACCGGTCTTCGGGTTGCTACGAAGCGAAAATTCGGGATTACCGCTTTGCGATGGGCAGCCATGAAAGCAGGGATAGGGCTGATACGGCGCAATAATTTTTTCTATACGGAAAAAGGTTCGTGGCAGTACCTCGAGGCGTTTCTTGTGGATGAATCGTTGGAGTACAGAGAGAAGTGTACGTTAAAGCCTTGCCCTGATAAATGCAATTTATGTGTCAAGGCTTGTCCGACCGAATCACTTATTAAGCCGTACATGATGTCCAGAAACACATGTGTGTCCTGTCTTACCACGTGGGATGGATGGGATATGCCATACGAACCACGCCGAGAGAAAATTGGCGGTTGGGTTTACGGATGCGATGTATGTCAGGAAGTCTGCCCATACAATCATAATAAGTGGTCTGAAGAGGAGGAGTTTCCGGGATTTTCGGATATGGCGGCTCATTTGACGCTCTCGGAACTGGTTCAGTCCGATTATGAATAATTTACGCGAGGTGCTACAGTCTCAGCTTTTCTATATTCCCGAGGATAAGCTATGGCGCTATAAGGTAAACGCACTAAATGTCATGCTAAACGAATATCAGGAAGCATACCTTCCGGCAATCAAAGCGGCTCTGTCCGACACATACCGGGAAGTAAGAGAGATGGCGCAATTTGTGTTAAGTGAACTGGGCCTGAAATATGGTGTTGAATGAGGAGAGTGATCTTACGGTTACCTTCCTATGCGATTCCGTTCGCAAAGACTGATTAAGGCATGTGAAGCGGAGAAGCGTCCAATAAAGCGCATCTCGATTACGTTTTAGAACAATTATTCCCATTTGGACGATGTAATCTATCGTGCAATGATGGGAGCGCACATTCTGTGTTACAGAGGGAAAATCATCGGCGGCATTTACGATGACAGGTTGCTGGTTAAACCTGTACGGTCGGCCGTTTCATGCATGAGTGATCCGAAGTTTGCATTTCCTTACACAGGGGCAAAAGAAATGCTGCTTGTTGAGGATGTTGATAACAGAGAGTCGTTATGCAGCTCGTTATCAGCGATGCGTGAGGATTTGCCAAGCCCGAAAAGTGTCTTTTCAAGAAGCTGGTGTCAGCGAGTTCTTTTTCCGAGAAGGTGCTGGGTATTTGGTCTGGGCATTAAGGATTTAATCCGCCTTTGACAGGTATTCTTCGGCAGTATTCTCTTTGCCAACGGCCTTGTGTAACGAATGTGAAGATTTTATTCGTGATGCATCGTTATCATCAAGATGTGATTAATATCTGTGGAGACGGTGGCGCTGACGGTGAAGATGAAAAATTAGCGGCAGGAAAAGGCGTTGGCGTGAGTGTTTTCTGAAAAACTGGCACAGTTTGGACATGTAGTAGTTATTTTTTTCCTGATTTATGGAAATCTATCGGCATGCAATGGTTTATTGAAAAGGAAGGCATGGCCTTGGGAAAGAACATACTTACTATTTATTGCCCCAACTGCGGGCGCCTGCATGTTCATCAGGCGTACCTCTGCCAGTACTGCGGAGGCAAGGTAAGTATTGAGAATGCCAAACGTGAAAAGGATCTGCTTTTCAAGAAACGGGACGATCAGGAAAGGCCGGACTATGATCTTGAAACCACCTCATGTTCTGGTTGCGGCGCTACGATCGTTTTTGAGAAAAATGAGTCCTTATCCCGTTGCGAATTCTGCGGGAGAAATCTGATCAGAAAACGCTACGCGATGGACTCCGAGCTTCCGCAGTATGTCATTCCTTTTGGCTTGACGCGTGATGAGGCGGCAGAAAGGCTTTCCCAGTGGTGTGATCAGAACAGCGGTAAGCCCGAAGCAAAGCATTTGAAAACTAAAATATCGGCATTAAGAGGATATTATCTTCCCTATAAAATGGTTCAGGGACCGGTGCATTGTACGGTGAATAAGCGCAGTGGTGCCACCGCATTTAAAGCGTCCGGCTACTTGAAAGGAGAATTTATCAAATTGTCCCAGGCAATTGAATAATCTTGTCCTTGATGCGATGGAACCATTTGATTTGGACAATCTCAAGGAGTGTGAGTTTGCCTATGTGGCAGGTCACAGGGTCAAGGTATCGGATTTGGATGAAGCGGAGGTTTCAGAGAGAATGACCGCGGAAGCTGAGGCGAATTACCGCATACGGATGGAACAACTCTGGGGAACGAAATCTATTAATTTAAATACAGAGATTGTGCCGGTGATAGAATTTCCGGTTTTGCTCTCCGGATATTACCTAATAAGCGGTAATATCGAGGCGGCTGTGAACGGCCAGACCGGCAAAGTAAGCGTACTTGCTGAGAAATACAGTTCCTACCTGTCCGTTCCATGGTGGTTTCAGGGAATCGTGGTTCTTCTTGTCGCTTCGGGGGCGACCTTTGGTGCGATCCTTTTAGGCGGACTTCCGTTGATGGACAGCATTTATCTTACAGGGGTATTAGGGTTTTCTATTTGCTCGTATTTGCGTGTATGTTTCAGGATGGAGGAAGTACAGCATTCGGCTTCAGCCATTATAAGAAAATTTTCAATTCAGGTGAACAGACCTACCATCGTGAAAATGGAAAGCTGGTCAACAATGATAAGGTTCTGAAACGCAGGATTGAAGAGCCTGTTTTCATGCATCGGATCGATGGGCGGCTGACGTCGGTAAGCGATACAGTTTATTCGGCTCAAAGGGCCGTGTACATGGCGTTGCTTAGTGTCGTTACCGTTTTGTTATCGCAGCCCTGCTGATCAATGAATTTGATTTTGACAGCCTGGAGCTTAGCGGGTCCGCAGTCTGGTTTTACATTGCCGTGCCTGTTGTGCCGATTGTCCTCGTTAGGTATGGAATTCAGTGGCTTTATGAAAATCCCTGGATTTATATCTTTACGAAAGATGGACGGCGGAAACGCTATAGGAAAAAGATTGTTCTTAATAACGCTACCATCATGGAAGCGAGGCGGATTTGCATGACAGTATTGTTTGTGCCGCCGTTCTGCTTGCCGACATGGGTAATGATTGTGATGATCTATTTGGCGGCCTTTGGCTTCGATAGCCTGTTGTAAGTATTTATGGAATTCCCGTACGCTGGACTGGCCTTTCGTTGCAGCAAAATACGTTCGGGGAGATCTTTTAGAAATCCCTTGTAATCTGCGCCGAAATGGCATTGTTTTGTTAACGATATGTTACACATTGGGATAACGCAGGATGTCAAGAGGGAACTTCCTGTGCGGCTGACGCATGAGAAAACTGGTTGTACTTGCGATTGAGTACGGTGAGTTGTTTCGCGAAATCGGTCAGTGAATGAACGCGATAGCAGACATAACAATATTCGTTGTTTTTGCGATGAGCGTGTCCTACATTGTCGTTATGTCGTAGCCTGCAAGGCTTGATTCTCCGGTGGATAATGCCGTAGCGGCGCAGTAGTGCTTCAAAGAGAGAAACGATAGATATGTTGCCGTAATGAGCAAAGGAGACGTCTGCGCTTTTTTCACGGAATATGGGGACTGTTGATGACTGTGTAGTATGTACGACGGTGGCAATACCATTATATATCCCAGTATGGCTACCTTTATCGTTTTTTTTGCGACACTGTCGTAAGGACTGCGGCGAGCAGACGGTGCGGTACAGGTTTCGCTGCAGTCATGGTGCGACTGCAGCGGTTTGCCATTGACACGGCTTTTGCAGTGCTAATGGCGGAGAAAGAGTATTTGCGCGTCCTTATTGTAGATTGTCCGATAGCCCAAGTACAACGAGCCGAATACGGATAAGCAGACTGTCGTCGCGATTGCAATCATGATTGCAATTTGATACAGAATGGCCGTGGCAGGTATGGCGCCGGCCAGAATCTGACCGGTCATCATTCCCGGCAAGGATACAATTCCCATGCCTACCATGGAGTTCAATGTCGGAAACAGTGCAGTTTCCAATGCTTGAGAAACAAAGGGGCGCAAAATATCGTCCGGCGTACCGCCGAAATTCAGCAATGCTTCTATCTTTTCCCCTTCGGCGTCGATACTTTCACGAAATGTTTTCAAGCCCAGATTCAAACCGGTCATTACATTTCCGAAGATCATGCCGCTGAGCGGGATGACATATTGAGGATTGAAAAAATTTTCCTTAATGACGCAGGTAATGAAAAAGACGATGATGCTTATGCCGGAAATGGACAAGGTCAGCGCGATGTAAAGGCGGAACTTTTTATTCAGCTCGCGGTTTTTTGACAAGACGCGGCGGATGGTGAAGCCGATCATGACGAGTACATACATGACCGTGTACAACGGTTCGGCGTTGTTGAAAATATAGGTCAGCAACCATCCTGCCAATACCAGTTGGACCGTCATTTGCAGACTGCCCAGGAGCAGCAGGCGGCTCTGACGTATTTTACATTTTTTCATTATCATCAATATAATCAGCAAAAGCAGATATATGAGAAGAAATCGATCTATACTGAGCGGTGTAATTTCTGCCATTATTCTCACCTCAATGTAATCGTATGTTCGGCAAAAGAAGATTGTAAATCCGTGTCGTGACTGATGATCACTAACGTCAGGCGATTCTGTTTGGCAAACCGGACAATATTGTCGAGAACACGGACTGACAGTTCTTTGTCCAACGCGGAAGAAGGTTCATCCAAAAGCAGTACTTCCGGGCGCAGGCTGAGGGCGATGCTCAAAAAGACTCGCTGTCGTTCGCCGCCTGACAGTGTCCGGCACTCCGTTTTCCATGCTGCCGGCATACAGCAGACAGACAGATAGTCGCGCAGGCTTTCTTTGTCGGGACAGGCCCGTTCCTGGATAGTGTGGTAAGATAGGAAGTTTTGATAAATAGTTCCGGGAAATAAGTAGGGAGTCTGTTTGACTAGCAAAACGGCTCTTCGCAAAGTAATTTTATTGATAAGGGAAATATCGGTTCCCTTATATCGTATACAGCCTGTCAGCGGGGAAAGTGTGGCATTAAACAGCTTCAGCAAAGTGCTTTTTCCACAGCCGCTGGGGCCGCTGATGAAGGTGACGGCGTTTTTTTCAATAGCCATGTCCGGGTAATGCAGCATTTTTTGAAAAGAGAGCGCTTCTGTGCTAATAATCGGGTGCATCATGGGGCCTCCTTGACGCTATTTTTTATCTATGGTATCTTAGTAATAACTTAATAACGAAACTAGATATCTAAAATCGTTATCGGATTTCGATATTAATATAACACAGGAGGAATCAACGTGCAAGATGCGATCTTACGAAAACTCTTTTTAGGCTTTATACAAATTCATATTCTTCACCATGCAAAGAAGGATCCTGTTTATGGGTCATGGATGATCACCGAATTGCGGCAGCATGGTTATGAAATAAGTGCCGGCACGTTATACCCCATTCTTCACAATTTGGAAAAGGCCGGTTTGGTGACGGTAGCGGAGCGTGTAGTGGAAGGGAAGGTCCGTAAATATTATTCCGTTACGCCGCAGGGCGACGCCGTATTGACGCAGGCCAAGGAAAAGATCAGGGAGCTGACTGATGAACTGTAACGCGGCGCCATTGGCATTGACCGTAAAAAGTGTGATAGAATAACGTATTCATTATAATAGCTTACAATTGGACGGTGGTCAGTTTATGGAATGTGATGTTGAAAAGGAAACGGTCGTAACCGGTGATGAGCTGCTATATGGCATTGAGTCCAGGCCTCCCGTCAGGATGGCCTTGATCTTGGCCTTGCAACACATTTTGGCAGCTTTTGCCGGAATCATCGCCGTGCCGCTTGTCGTCTGCTCGGCTTTGGGCATGTCTGTTGAGCAGACGTCGCTGATGGTTAGCGCCACTATTTTTGTTTCAGGGATTACGACGGTTCTTCAATCTCGCGGTTTCGGTCCAGTCGGATCCCGTGTGTCCGGCATGATGGGGACTGATTTTACCTTTGTCAATCCGTCTATCAGCGTCGGCGCTCAGTTCGGCGTGGCCGGGATCGTGGCGGCGACGATGACCGGTTCTCTGGTGGAAATCGTACTGAGCCGTTTTATCAGGCCGCTGATGAAATTTTTTCCGCCGCTGATTACCGGTACCGTTGTCAGTTTGATCGGGATTACTCTTTTGCCGGTCAGCATCGATTGGGCCGCCGGCGGCGTGGGCGCCAAGGATTATGGTTCCCTTGAAAATCTTGCCGTATCCTTTTCCATCATGCTGCTGACGCTCTTGTTGAATCATTACGGCAAGGGCATAAGCAGTACGGCGGCCGTGTTTATCGGTATGGTCGCAGGGTATATTCTTTGCATACCCTTGGGGATGGTGGATCTGACACCGGTGGCGACGGCAGAATGGCTGGCTGTTCCCAATATATTTCGCTACGGATTCGTTTTCGATCTGGCCTCTACCTTGGCGTTTGTTCCGGCTTATCTGGTTTCCACAATCGGCACCGTAGGGATCATGATTGCCATCGGAGAATCGTCTCGCGAAAAATTGTCGAGTGACAGGGTGGCTTCCGGGGTTCTTTGTGACGGTGTAGGATCCTTGCTCGCCGGACTTTTCGGCGCCGGACCGAATACGGCTTTTTCACAAAATGTCGGCCTGATCGCACTGACAAAGGTTGCCAGCCGCAGAGTTATGGTGCTGGCAGGCGCGATTCTCACGATATTGGGGATTTTTCCGAAACTCAGCGCCCTGATTGCCGTGATGCCGTCGGCCGTCCTGGGCGGCGCAGGTGTGATTATGTTCGGCCTTGTAGCGGCCCAGGGGATCAAAACGCTGGCGAGTATTCATTTAGGTGATCGGGAGCTCCTGATTATTTCCGTTTCTTTTGCCCTCGGCATCGGAGTAACTGTAAAGCCGGAAATACTTCGGAATCTTCCGGGCATGCTGCAAATGATCTTTTCCTCCGGGATTTCTACGGGGACCTTGACGGCGTTACTCCTTAATATCGTTTTGGCGGCGCCTGAAAAAATGTCGGAGAAGCGTCTGGATGATGCAGCCGGGACAGGAGAAGCAGGTTGTCAATAAGCCGGTCTCAGTTGTTTTTGCAGCAAGACAGTTTTCGGACGTGAGACTGTCTTTTTTTGCAAAAAAAGACAACGATTCACAGCGTGTAGTATATTATTGATTCAATTTTTCATATGTGAAAACGTACGGGTTAGCAGAAGGAGAGGGTGTTATCATGGTGTTTTTGGAATATCCGCGGTGCGCGACTTGCAGAAAAGCGAAAAAGTGGTTGGATGCACGGCAAAAGGTATATACGGACCGGCATATTGTTCAGGAGAACCCGACCGTTGAAGAGTTGAAGGAATGGCAGCAAAAGAGTGGGCTGCCGTTAAAAAAATTTTTCAATACGAGCGGCCAGTTGTATAAACAAATGAACTTAAAAGAAAAACTGGCCGGAATGAATGAAGACGAACAACTCGAGTTACTGGCTTCGAACGGCATGCTCGTGAAGCGGCCCCTGGTTTTGTATGGAAATATTGTTCTTACGGGATTCAAGGAAGAGGAGTGGGAAGAAAAACTGAAATAAGGGGAAGCACAGACTGTATGCGCCGTACATGGCTGCAATGCAGCCGTTAAAAAGGAGAATGCGGATTGACGGCGCAGTGCTCAATCGACGGCATTTTCCGCGCATGCTGTGGACCTGTGGCGCAATTGGCAACAGTTTCCCCGTTTCGTTTTTGTTGCGTTGTATGGAGTGCCTGTTTATAAAGCAGGCCGGCAGCGGTTATTGTATATACTGTGAGCGATGATATGCAACCAAAATGTTTTGTCAATTTGAGGTAAATATACTTGCGTTATTTTCCGTAGTACTATATAATAATAACAGAAAACAATTATTAATTAGTTTTAAGTACGTAGCGTATACGACAATTGTCATACACCATATATCTTTTGGAGGTGCTATCATGGACGAATTAAAATTCTATGTATGTAAAAAATGTGGAAATATCGTAGTAACCGTACAAGGCGACAGCAGAACGCTTTCCTGTTGCGGTGATCCGATGGTGGAATTGGTTGCCGGTTCGACTGATGCGGCACAGGAAAAACACGTTCCTGACGTAAAAGTGGAAGGCGGCAGAGTGAATGTTACTGTCGGTTCCGTAGAACATCCGATGACTGACGAACATTACATCCAATGGATTGCTTTATCTAGCGGACACAGAATGGAAATTCACAAATTGTTCCCCGGTCAGGCTCCGGAAACGACATTTGAAGGTGCTGAATCCGGTATCGTTTATGCCTATTGCAATTTGCACGGCCTGTGGAGCAAAAAATTCGGCAAAGAAGAATTCAAAGCCGATATCAGCGGCTGTTCTCCGGAATTTGGCGGTTGTAAGATTTGATCGGGCGAAAAGTTCTTCTCCATCAGCCTGATGGAGCAAGCGGCATTTCCGTACTTTACGCATGAGTACGGAAGTGCTGCTTTTTTTGTGCGGGAGTATAGATGTCATGAGCTCTGGACACATACGCGTTAAGCGGAGATTTTCGGCCGGCCGGCTTTCGACAATTTTGCAGAATCGATTTTTGCCTGCCGCCGATGAGAACGATAAAAAGAAAATAAGGATCAACTTCGCCTTGTCAGGCAGACCGCCTTTTGCTATACTATCGAATGCGATTGCGCGATATATGTAAGAGGGGGAATGATGATGGCGATCACAGAAGGACAAGGACACAAGGCAAAACGCGTTGTCGTTCTGATTGCAGCTGCTTGTCTCGTGGCGGTTTACGTGCGAATTTTGGTATGATTATTACGGCGTTGTCCTCGTTTACGGCAATTCATTATGCCGATGTCAGTTTCGTCATGGGGGTTACGCAGTTGCTTTACGGTATAACGCAGCCGCTTTGGGGAGCTTTGGCCTTAAAGAGATCGAACACCCTCGTTTTGTGTATTGGTACCGTTTTGTTTTTGGCCGGGCTCATATTTACCCCTTTTTGCCGTAGTGTGCTGACCTTGTTTCTGACTTTCGGAATTGCCTTGGGGCCGGTAGCGGTGCGCTTTGTTTCGGCATTCTCATGGGGACGATCTCGCCGATTATCGGTAAAGAAAAAGCCTCGGCAGCGTCAGGTATATTGAATGCTTCCAGCGGTATCGGCAGTGCGGTTTTATCGCCTGTACTCCAATTGCTGAACAGTCAGATCGGTGTAGCCGGCTCATTGTGGGTATTAGCGATTCCGACCCTTTTGATTTTCCCCATTATTTTCTGGATTCGTATGATGCAGGGGAACACTGTTGTCGATGGAGCGGATTCGGCAGCGGCGTCAGGCGCTGAGCAGTCGTCGCTGCGTCTCTTGCGCACGGCCTTGCGCGAAGCCGATTTTCGGCGCTTAATGCTTGGGTTCAGTACGTGCGGTTTTCATATGATCATCATTCAGACACATCTTGTAACGCAATTCGTTTCATACGGTATAACGGCAGGCGTCGTCGCCGGTATTTATACGTTTTTCGGCGTGGCTACGATGGCGGGATCGGTGTTATCCGGCTTCTTATGCAGCAAATTTTCACTGAAGAACGTCTTGGGAACGGAGTACGCAGTTCGCGCCGTGATCGTTGCCCTGTTTATGTTCGCTATGCCAAAAAATCTTACGACAGCCATCATCTTTGCATTGATACTGGGGCTTACCGGCGATGCGACGGTTACGCCGACGTCGGAAATCGTGTCGCGACGGTTTGGGGCAAAGACGATCGGGTTTCTCTTCGGCATGACGTTCGTCTGTCATCAGATCGGCGCTTTCATCAGCTCTTGGCTGGGCGGCGTTCTAATTGAACAGACAGGGAGTTATACGCTGATTTGGAGTTTGGATATTTTGTTATGTGCAATGGCGGCTTTGACGAGTTATCGAATTAAACGGCATGAAGGAGAATGAGTCGCTGCTCAGATCATGTGATGCCGGTTTTGCGAGAAAAAGAGGGACTGTCCACGGGCGGTCTCTTTTTTTGTCGGATAGTAGCGGCCGTCAAAAGGGATGGTTGCAGTTTGTCGACAAAAAACGGGATGAGTGGAGAAGAGGCTTTCGACAAAAGGACAAAGTAAGGGAAAATAAAAGTTTGACTTTTTGACTAAATCTATTGACAAACAATTCCGATCATGTTATCTTTTATATAGTCCTTAGCACTCTGCAAGAAGAGTGCTAATAGAGGAAAGAAAACAGAGGTGGTACGATGGAACTGAATAACAGAAAACAAAAAATATTGCAGGCTATTATTCAGGATTACATCACCTCTGCCGAGCCCATCGGGTCTCGGACGATTGCCAGGAAGTATGATTTGGGTGTCGGCGCCGCGACGATACGGAATGAAATGTTTGACCTGGAGATGATGGGGTACCTGGAAAAGCCGCATACGTCGGCAGGACGGATTCCGTCGATCAAAGGCTATCGTTTTTATGTTGACTGTCTTTTGGAACCGGCGCAGCTTTCCAAAGAGGAGAAAGAGTTTGTCCGTTCATGGTTTATCGGCAAGATGGATGATGTCGATCAGATATTTCAGTCAACGGCCAAATTGTTATCGACAATTACCCATAATGTGTCTCTCGTCATGGCTTCACAGCAGCCGACGTCATTGTTGGAGTACATTCGGTTTTTGCCTCTCGACAACCGGCGCGTGATTATGCTTGTCGTCACCGACTCGGGTCAGGTCGAAAGCTGTACGTACCTGAAGCCTGACGGGGTAGATATTGACGAGTTGAATGTTATCGCCGAAAAGCTGACGCATTATTTGTCGGGGACGCCGCTCGCTGCTATCGATATGGAGTTGTTGAATACGTTTCACGGCAATATCGTTGATGATGTCGAATTGTATCGCATGGCCTTTCAAGCCGTGCATAAGTCGTTGCGCCGTCACCAGCTTTATAAAGGCGGTACGATCGAGCTTTTGAATAAGCCCGAGTTTCAGGATGTGGATAAGGCCAAGTCCATTTTCAGCATGTTGGAAGAGCGGGACGCCGTCATTGATCTGCTGTATGATGAGAATAGTACGGGCCAGTCCGTTACTGTACGGATTGGCGAAGAAACACGACTGGCCCCGATCAGCGATTGCAGCATTATCGAGGCAACATTTAAAGCCAATGATATGGTTCTCGGCAAGGTTGCCGTTTTAGGACCGACGCGGATGGAATACGCAAAAATCATCGGCTTGCTTGATTTTATGAAAGAACATGTAACAAGTATTTTGGAGCATTATCATAAAGAGAGGTAGGAGGTCGCCGCAGGTATGAATGAAGAAGAAACGAAAGTGAACCAGGAAACGAGCGAGACGGAAGCAGTGAAGGAGGATGTGGTCAATACGGCTGATGAAGCGACGGCAGCGGAAACGGAAGTTGCCGAAGCGGAGGCCGAACAAGGTCGGGACGACAGCGCTTTGCAGGAAGCGCAGGATCGGTATCTTCGCCTTCAGGCGGATTTTGCCAACTTTAAAAAGCGTTCTGCCAATGAGCGATTGCAGCTGACGGAACTGGTCAAAAGTGAAGTGTTGCTGTCAATCCTGCCGGTTCTCGATAATTTCGAGCGGGCCTTGCAGACGCCGCAAGATGAACTGACTGAGGAGATGAAGTCATTCGTCGCAGGTTATGATATGATTTACAAACAGTTGGTTGAAGTACTTGCTAAGGAAGGCGTCACAAAGATGGAAGCCCTCGGCAAGCCTTTTGATCCGTTGTATCATCAGGCCGTCATGCGTATAGCCCATGAAGAGTATGCCGATGATACGGTGGCGGAAGTATTGCAGAACGGATACCTGATCGGCGAAAAGACGTTGCGTCCGGCAATGGTAAAAGTAGTGTTTAACGGTTAATTTCGGAACCGAAGGATAAGAGGAGGAATTTACAATGGCAAAGGTAATTGGGATTGATTTGGGTACGACGAATTCGGTAGTTGCTGTTATGGAAGGCGGCGAACCGACGGTTATTACCAATACGGAAGGATCGCGCCTGACACCGTCTGTCGTCGGCTTTTCAAAGACCGGTGAACGGTTGGTCGGCCAGTTGGCGAAACGGCAGGCGGTTTCCAATCCGGAAAATACAATCGCGTCCATCAAGCGCCATATGGGTGAAAGCTATACGGTAGAAGCGAACGGCAAGAAGTACACACCGCAGGAAATTTCGGCCATGGTACTGCAAAAACTGAAAGAAGATGCGGAATCTTATTTGGGAGAAAAGGTGACGCAAGCGGTTATTACCGTGCCGGCATATTTCTCCGACAGTCAGCGTCAGGCCACAAAGGATGCCGGTAAAATTGCCGGTCTTGATGTACTGCGCATCGTCAACGAACCGACGGCCGCCGCATTGGCTTACGGTCTCGATAAGGGCGGCGACGGCAAGATTCTTGTATTTGACTTGGGCGGCGGTACTTTCGACGTATCGATCCTCGAATTGGGTGACGGCGTCTTTGAAGTTAAGGCTACGAACGGCAATACCCGCCTTGGCGGCGATGATTTTGACGCTGCTGTGATGAACTGGATGGTCAGTGAATTTAAGAGTCAGACGGGCATTGATCTGTCGCAGGACAAGATGGCCGACCAGCGTCTGAAGGAAGCTGCCGAAAAGGCCAAAATCGAATTGTCCACCGTCCTTTCGACCAATATCAATCTGCCTTTCATTACAGCAGATGCTTCAGGGCCGAAGCATTTGGATCTGAATTTGACGCGCGCTAAATTTAACGAATTGACGGCCGATCTGGTGCATGCCACGATGGAACCGACTCGCAAGGCAATTGCCGATTCCGGCCTTTCCATCGATGAAATCGATAAGGTCATTCTCGTCGGCGGTTCCAGCCGTATTCCTGCTGTACAGGAAGCTATCAAATCGATTCTCGGCAAAGAACCGAATAAGGGCGTTAATCCGGACGAATGCGTCGCCGTCGGCGCCGCCATTCAGGCCGGCGTTCTCGTCGGCGATGTCAAAGATGTTCTGCTTCTCGACGTTACCCCGTTGTCTCTCGGTATCGAAACGTTGGGTGGCGTATTTACAAAAATTATTGAACGGAACACGACGATTCCGACATCGGGCAGCCAGGTCTTCTCGACGGCGGCCGACAATCAGCCGTCTGTTGACGTCCACGTCCTGCAGGGTGAACGTGAAATGGCCAGTGATAACAAGACCTTGGGACGTTTCGAGCTTTCCGGTATCCCGGCGGCGCCTCGCGGTATTCCCCGTATTGAAGTAACCTTCAATATCGATGCCAACGGTATTGTCAACGTTTCCGCCAAAGACCTCGGCACGGGCAAGGAACAGAAGATTACCATCACTTCTTCTTCGGGCTTGGATCAGAGTGAAATCGACCGTATGGTCAAGGAAGCCGCAGCTCATGAAGCGGAAGACAAGAAGCGGAAAGAAGGCATTGAAGCTAAGAATAACGCCGACTCTCTGATCTATCAGGCGGAAAAGACGATCAAGGATTTCGGCGATAAAGCCGATCAAGGTAAGGTTTCTGAAATAAAGGATAAGATTGCCGCCTTGAAGGAAGCTATAAAAGCCGATGATGTCGATAAAATTAAAGCGGCCTCCGAAGCCTTGACGAAACCTCTCTACGACCTGACCAGTGAAATGTATAAACAATCTGAAGGCGCGCAGCAGCAAGCACAGCAGGCGCAACAGGCGGCCGGCAATGCCGCCGACGAACAGCAGACGCAGCAAGGCGGCGAAAAAGTAGTTGATGCCGATTATAAAGTCGTCGACGATGATCAGAAATAATAATGATGTAAGAGGGGTTGTCCAATGAGCAAAAGAGATTATTATGAAGTTCTCGGCGTACCGAAAGATGCCAGCGATGCCGATATCAAAAAGGCTTTCCGAAAGTTGGCCATCAAATATCATCCTGATAAGAACCGGGACGACCCTAAAGCGGCGGAAGAAAAATTTAAAGAAGTCAATGAGGCTTACAGTGTGTTGTCCGATCAGGAAAAGCGGGCCCAATACGATCAATTCGGTATGGACGCTTTTCAAAACGGCGCTGCCGGCGGCTTCGGGCAAGGCGGTTTTGGCGGGTTCGGGCAAGGCGGCTTCGGCGGCTTCAGTCAAGGCGACTTCGGCGGCTTCGGCGATATTTTCGATTCTTTCTTTGGCGGTCAGGGGCGGCGGCAATCCAATGGCCCGCAGCGAGGCGCCGATCTGCGCTTTGACGTAGATATATCGTTCCGTCAGGCGGCTTTCGGTACGGAGATGGAGATCCAAGTTCCGAAAGAGGATACGTGTGATCATTGTCACGGCAGCGGCGCCGAACCGGGAAGCAAGGTGGAAACCTGCCCCGTCTGCCATGGCACGGGCCAGGAACGGGTCGTACAGAATACGCCGTTCGGCCAGATGGTCAATGTCCGTACGTGTTCTCACTGTGGCGGCAGCGGTAAAATCATTCATGACAAGTGCAAAATGTGCCACGGCACGGGAACAGTCAAGATTCGCAAGAAATTGAAGATCAAGATCCCTGCCGGCGTTGATGACGGAGCCCGTCTTCGCGTTGCCGGCGAAGGGGAGCCGGGGACGCGCGGCGGCAGTCATGGTGATTTGTATGTATATATTTTTGTCCGCAAAGATGCAGCTTTCGTGCGGCGCGGCAATGATGTGCTGTCCGAAGAAACGGTTACCTTTGCACAAGCCGCGTTGGGGACGACGATCCGTGTCGATACCATTGACGGCAAGATCGATTTGAAAATTCCTGCAGGTACGCAGACCGGTACGCTTTTCCGAATCAAAGGGCATGGCGTCCCGTACCTGGGTGTAAAGGAACGGCGCGGCGATCACCATGTTCGCATTACGGTAGAAACGCCGAAGCGGCTTAATGACAGGCAACGCGAGCTCTTGAAGCAGTTTGCCGCCGCTTGCGGAGAAACGTGGCTGGATAATGGAGATAAGCCGAAACGAAGCAGTAAGAACGATGCGAAGGACGAAAGGAAAGAAAAAAAGGAAAGCTTCTGGGATAAGTTGAAGAAAGCCATCCGTACGTGGATGGGCCGTCCGAAAATAGTTCCTGGAATGTAATATACATGGTATACTGATGCTGCAGGCCGACAGGTTCTGCAGCATCTTTTACTGCAAGGAGAATTTTCTATGAAGTGGAATGAAATACATCTCATAGCCGACAGACGGGCAGCGGATCTCATTGCCGTGGTCTTGGACGAATGTGGCGGCAGCGGCTGCGTTTTTGACGAAGACGGGCGGGTATCTCCGACTGTCGGGATAACGGCATATTTTGCTGATGGCGATGTGGCGGCACTGCAGCAGTTGCGGCAGCGTTTGCATGGGATTGAGGCGATTAATCCGCACTGGCATCGTTTTCAACTTACGGCGCAGATTGTCGACGACAAAGACTGGTTGTATCGTTGGCAAGCGTATTTTGAGGCAACGCAGATATCCGATCATTTCTGGTGCGTGCCCGCCTGGGAATCCGTCAACCTGCCTGCAGGAGAAGAGGCGATATGCATTGATCCCGGCTTGGCTTTCGGCAGCGGGCTTCATGCTACGACGGCGCTTTGCGTACGATTTCTTGAAGAGGTAGTCAACGGTGGCGACCTGGTCTTTGACATCGGAACAGGTACCGGTATTTTGGCTATCGCCGCCGCCAAATTGGGCGCCGCTCATGTAGCTGCAATTGATCTTGACGAACAGGCTGTGGCGCAGGCTGTCGTCAATATCGGGTTAAACGACGTTTCGCCCGTTGCGGAAGCGTCAACCGGCGATTTACTGTCGACTATCCCGGCTGACGGCATGAAGGCTGACGTCATTGTTGCCAATTTGGTGACCGATGCCGTTTTGCGTCTTCTGCCGACTGTCGGCGTCTATATGAAAGACGGTGCTTATCTGATTGTCAGCGGCATTATCGATGAGCGTATTGACGAGGTGAAGGCTGCGGCTGCGACTGCATCCCTGGCGTGGTGCCGTGCAGAATTGAGCGACGGCTGGTATGCCGTCTTATTGAGGAGAAGGAAATGAGACGTATATTTATCAATCATCCGATTACCGATACATTTTCCTTGTCGGCAGAAGATACGCACCATGCGATGACCGTGTTGCGTCATGAACTCGGCGATATTCTTGAAGTGGCCGACAGTACCGGCGCCGTGTTCGCCTGCGTTATTGCCGCTTGGGACGGGAGCCTTGCGCAAATGAAGATGCAGAAACAGATTGCAGCCCCCAGACGGCAGGACGGAAAGATTATCGTTGCTACCGCCATTTTAAAAAATGATAAATTCGACTGGCTGGTACAAAAAGCATCGGAACTGGGTGCAGATACGGTGATTCCTGTACAAATGGAGCATTGTGTAGTAAAATTAAGCGAAAACCGCCGGCACGACCGTGTCGTGAGGTGGCAGCGCATCGCCTTAGAAGGGGCAAAACAGTGCGGCAGAACGGATGTGCCCGTTGTCGGCTCGGTGTTGACGTTGCAGGAGTTGGTAAGACAGTACGGCGCGGCTTCTTTTGTTGTGCCGTACGAAAAAGAAGTCCTGCCTTTTAAAACGGTCTGCAATCTTGTCAAAACCGGTGATGTCGTCATTTGTATCGGACCGGAAGGCGGCTTTTCGCCATCTGAAATTTCCTTGCTCCATACAGCGCCGCATTGCTATACCGTTTCTTTAGGGCCGCGGATATTGCGGGCGGAAACAGCGGCGCTGACAGCGGTTTCCATTATTATGTATGAAAGAGGATTTACGTAAAATGCCATCAATTGCCTTTGCTACTTTGGGGTGCAGAGTAAATCAATATGATACGGACAGCATGAGAGGATTGTTTCTTTCGAAGGGATTTCAGGAAGCGGCGTTTCATGATGTTGCCGATGTATATGTTATCAACACTTGTTCCGTCACGCAGATGGGAGAAAAAAAATCGCGGCAAATGATTCGTCGCGCCAAAAAGCTCAATCGGGCGGCGCTTATCGTCGTGACCGGCTGTTATGCTCAGCTGAGCCCCGACGTGTTGGCGGCAATGCCTGACGTTGACGCCGTTGTCGGTACCAATGAAAAGAAAGAGATCGTTCGCATCGTCGATTCTCTGTTGGAGCGGCGTTCAGGAGCTGCTGTAAGGGCAGTTCACAATATTATGGGGGCGGCAGGACGTGACGTTTTCGAAGAAATTCCTTTATATCCGTCGGCAGTAGCGCATACGCGGGCTGATTTGAAGATACAGGAAGGATGTAATAATTTCTGTACCTACTGCATTATTCCGTACACGCGGGGAAGCTTGAAATCGCGTCAGCCTGATGCGGTTATTGCCGAAGCCAAACGATTGACGGCGTTCGGGTTTAGGGAATTGGTCTTGACCGGGATCCACCTCGGCGCTTACGGTATCGATTTGCCGGCGCGGCCGACGCTGGCGCTCATCTTGCGGCGGCTCTTGGAAGAAACGGATGTTGCCAGGATACGCATGGGATCGATCGAGTCTGTGGAAATCCGTGACGACCTGATCGACGTGATGAACTCGTCCGAGCGTATTTGTCCTCATCTTCATTTGCCCCTTCAGTCGGGATCGGATACGATTTTGCGGGCCATGGGCCGTCACTACACAAAAAACGGATATATTGCGCTTATCGAAGGGCTGCAAGATCGGATCGGCGGACTGACCGTTTCAACAGATCTGATTCTCGGATTTCCCGGCGAAACGGAGGCGCTTTTTGCCGAGACGTTGGAAACATTGGGGCGTCTGCATTTTTCCCATATTCATGCGTTTCCGTATTCGCAGCGGCAGGGAACGCCGGCGGCGGATATGCCGAATCAGGTGGAAAATGCCGTGAAAAAAAGGCGCGTTGAGATCGTAAACGCATTGTCGCGGCGCCAAAAAGCGGCATTGTTACAGAAGCTGGTCGGCCGGGAGGTACAGGTGCTGATCGAAAAGCAGTCAGGGAATTGGGGAGAAGGGTTTTCCGAGCAGTATGAGCGTGTGCAACTGACGAATTTACGTACCGATGTGCAGGGGACGGTCGTTCCCGTAATTCTTACGGGCGTGGAAAAGGATATATTATCAGGCATTATAAAGGAGGAAAGATAGTTATGGAAGATTGTTTGTTCTGTAAAATCAGTAAAGGGGAAATTCCCAGCACGAAAGTTTATGAAGACGATGATTTCTTTGCTTTCAAGGATATTGCCCCGGTGGCGCCGGTACATGTCCTCGTTATTCCCAAAAAGCATGTGCAAAGTATAGCGGCGTTGACGGAAGCGGATGCCGCTGTTGCGGGAAAAATGCTTTTCGCTATTCAAAAAGTCGCATCCTTGCTAGGATTGGCGGAAGACGGCTACCGCGTCATTTTCAATACCGGTGAAAAGGCCGGGCAAACAGTCCGGCATCTTCATGCCCATATCCTGGGCGGCAAAGAAATGGCGTGGCCAGGCGTATAACGATGGAAAATGACAGACGAGAGGAGACGGTGAAAGGGCATCCGAAGGGGAAGAAAATCTCTTTTTTTATTACGACGGGAACGTTGATTCGGATCGTCTCCATCATCTTGCTGCTTCTCCTTATATATTTCATGATTTATAAACTGTAAAATAAATGTCTCTCGCCGGCGTGAGAGACATTTATTTTGCGTTACCAAGGGGATTTGGAAGGAGGCGCGAACTGTTTCGATATGGAGTTTACAACTTGCGGAAAAACGCCTATGATAAACAATAATGGGGTTACAGGTGAATGCTAAGGATGAGGGGATGTATAAATGGTCTTTTTCTATATTCTTGAATATACGATGTTACCGTTGTTTCTGTTGGTTTTAATCGGTTTTTTAGTGGATAGAAAGTACCATATTGCCGTCAAATCCATATCTAAGCTGCTCTTTTATCTGATCATTCCGTGTTTCGTTTTTACGAATATATATAAAACCGATTTTCCCACGACGAGTCCGCGGATCATTGGCTGCGTTTTTCTCCTGTTGCTGTTATCGCTGTTCATTGCCGACGGCGTCAGCAAATGGCGCCATTATGATGAAGGGATGCTGCAATCGTGCCGCAACGCATTCATGTTTAACAATACGGGCAATCTGGGCGTGGCGCTGATCGTTCTGGTTTTTTCTCACGAACCCTTTGTTGTCAACGGCGATACGCCCTATTTGTCTGAAGCGCTTGTCATTTGGATCATCATCTTCGTCATCCAAAGCGTGGGATTGAATACGTTGGGACTGTATCAGGCCGGACGCGGACGGCTTTCCGCCAGAGATGCATTGCGAGCAACGTTACGACTACCGATGCTTTATGTCTTTGCCGCAGCCGTTTTTTGTCGACTGTTCAATATTCCGGCAGACCGCTTTTCTTTCTGGCCGATTATGCAGATGGCCGGCGGTGCGATTACGCCTGTTGCCATGTTCGCCGTTGGCGTACAGATTTCACAGACAAAAATAAAATGGCTTGATCCCGATGTTTGGATCGTAAGTTTGTTGAAATTTTTCCTGGTGCCTCTTGTCGGACTCGGCATCATTTTTGGGGCCAATTGGCTGCTGCCGGGAACCTTTACTGCCGTCGGCGCTCTCGTTTTTCTGATTTACTGCGCCGTTCCGACGGCCGTTAATACGGCAATGTATGCGATGGAATTTGATAATTATCCTGATTATGCTACGCAAGTCGTCATGAATACAACGGCTATGAGCGCATTTTCTCTGACCTTGGTTATTTTTATCGGCCATCTCATTTTTGTTTGAACAGTTCTTTCTTTGCAGGAAAGGGATTCTCTTCGCAAGAAGACAGCCTTGTGGAGCGCGAAGAATTTCGCAGCTATTCGTAACTATAGGAGGGTATGATGAGGAAAAAAGGGTACGAATTATTGAATGATCCCTTTTTAAATAAGGGAACGGCTTTTACGGAAGAAGAACGACATGCGTACGGGCTTGTCGGCATTTTGCCGCCGACGGTCCAGACTTTGGCCGAACAAGAAAAGCAGGCTTATGATAATGTCCTGATGAAACCCGATAGGAGTGAAAAGAGACATTATCTGATGAATCTATTCAGTCGTAACAGGACGCTGTTCTATGCCCTGTTCAGCCATCATCTGGAAGAGTTCCTGCCGATCGTTTATGATCCGGGCATTGCCGAAAGCATTCGCAACTACAGCGAATTTTTTATTACACCGCAGAATGCGGCTTATTTGACGATCAAGCATCCTGAACAAATTGAAGAAGCGTTGTGTAATGCGGCTGACGGCAGAGTTATCGACTTGATTGTCGTTACCGACGCGGAAGCGATTCTCGGCATTGGCGACTGGGGGACAAACGGTGTCAGCATTTCTACCGGCAAACTCATGGTTTATACGGCCGCTGCCGGACTTGATCCTTCTCGGGTCCTTCCGGTCGTTATCGATGCCGGGACGAATCGGCAAAGTCTGATCGATAATCCGCTTTACCTGGGGCTGCACGAACGTCGCGTGAAAGGAGCGGCCTATGATGCGTTTATCCACACCTTCGTTGAAACGGCGGAACGAATCTTCCCGCATCTCTATCTTCATTTCGAAGATTTCGGCAGAGATCATGCCGCCAAGATCCTTTATCAGTACAAAGGACGATATGCCGTTTTTAATGATGATATCGAAGGTACCGGGATCGTCACTTTAGCCGGTATTTTGGGCGCACTCCGTGTTTCCCGGCAAACGCTGGCGGCCCAACGGTATTTGTGTTTCGGCGCCGGTACGGCTGGCTGCGGCATTGTCAAGCGTATTTGCCAGGAAATGTGTGCGCAGGGACTTGGTGAAGAGGAAGCAAAAAAGCGCTTCTATCTCGTTGACCGGCAGGGGCTTTTATTTGAAGATATGGCTGACTTGACGCCGGAACAACGGCTTTTTGCAAGGCGGCGTGATGAATTTCTCCATTCCGATGAGATAACGGATCTGGCTGCGGCAGTGCGAGCTGTTCAGCCGACGATTCTGGTCGGTACTTCGACACAAGGCGGCGCCTTTACGGAAGGTATTGTCAGAGAAATGGCTTCTTATGCGGAACGGCCTATTATCTTCCCTCTGAGCAATCCGACGGAGCTGGCTGAAGCCAAGGCTGCCGATCTGCTTGCCTGGACGCAGGGGAGGGCGTTGGTTGCCACCGGCGTGCCGACGCCGCCGGTCCGTTATCAAGGAATAACGTATACAATTGGACAGGCGAATAATGCCTTAATTTATCCCGGGCTCGGGCTTGGTGTTATTGCCGCGCGAGCGCGGCTGCTGACGGACCGGATGATCTCCGCCGCGGCTCATTCTCTGGGCGGTATCGTCGATCCGGCAGCCGCAGGGGCTGCTGTGTTGCCGCCTGTGTCCAAGTTGCACTCGTTTTCTGAAACGATTGCGCGCAATGTTGTGGCCGCAGCAGGTGAGGAAGGGGTCAATACCGTCGATGTGACGGATCCCGACGATTGCATTGGCAAGGTGAAATGGCTTCCGACGTATAAAGAGATGACGAAATAACGTGTGCCGTGAGCGTGGGGCCCGTCATCACGGCTCCCGGTGATGGATAGGGACGATGCCTGTTGTATCGTCGAAGTGCACCATGCTTTTCCTGTATGCGTTTACATCTGCTGCTAAGTATTGGCTGGATTCGAAATTATATGCCATAATGAACGGCATGTAGTAAGGATTATCATACTTGAAAGGCACGGGATGGGAGAAATGAAATGTACCGGATTAAACGTCGACATGAGGAACTACACGACAGATGAAAAAGAAGAACGGAAACGAGAGGAACAGCAGTTGTTTTCTCTGAATCATACGATGCCCTTAACGGCTGCGTATGACGGGTTGCTGCAGCAATTGTTTGGGAACAGATTGGGCGAGGGAAGTCGTCTTGTCGCTCCTCTGCATGGCACGGCATTGCACAAGATGCGTATTGGAAAGGGCGTGTATATCAACAGTAACCTCCTGGCCATGGCAAGAGGCGGAATCACGATTGAAGACGATGTCCTGATTGCTGCAAACGTTCAGTTGCTTTCCAATAATCATGATGCATATGAACGTCAAGTGTTGGTTTGTAAACCGATCGTAATCAGAGAAGGCGCTTGGATCGGGGCAGGTGCCACCATTTTGCCGGGCACATGTGTCGGCCGGCATGCAGTCATTGGTGCTGCTTCCGTAGTTACTGCCGATATTCCCGATTACGCTGTTGCTGTAGGGAATCCGGCGACGGTTATCCGATTTTTGGACTCCCGTAAATTTTAAGGAGAATAAAAAACCGACTCGAGTGATTGAGTCGTTTTTTTTGTAGTCGCTTACGTCTTCTTAAAAAGCGACGGTTAGTGCTGTCGTTTTTCCTTGCGTTTGGGTTGTGTGCTCTTATGTTATGCCCGTTGCCGGGAAAATGCGAAATGCAGAGAAAATTTTCCCGGCAACGTTGGACAAGGCGAAGTAGGTGTGATACGGTATATCATAAGAGAGAACAGTTGATAAAGGACGTGTTCAGATATGGAGGGGACTAATGGAGCTTCGTGTATTGCAGTATTTTCTGACCGTAGCCAGAGAAGAAACGATTACTAAAGCCGCCGATGCTTTACATATTACACAACCGACGTTGTCCAGACAATTGAGTCAGTTGGAAGAAGAGTTGGGCGTTGTTTTGTTCAGCCGCGGCAAACGCAAAATAACCTTGACGGAAGAAGGCATTTTGCTACAGCAGCGGGCGAAGGAAATAACGGAGTTAATTGAGAAGACGGAACGGGAATTGACAGAACAGGATTCGCTGATCAATGGAACGATTACATTTGGCTGCGGTATTTTTAAATCGTGTGAATACTTTGTGCAGCTTATTCAGTCGTTCCGCACAGTATATCCGCACGTAACATTTGATTTCTATACAGCTAATGCCGATGTCGTGGAAAAGCGGATGGAGCAGGGCCTAACCGATATCGGTCTCTTGATGGAACCGATTGATGTCGAACTGTTTAATTACATTCGCATGCCTGAAGCAGATCGGTGGGTTGTGTTTATGCGCCGGGATGATCCTTTAGCCGCCAAGGCGAATATCTGTGTAGATGATCTGATCGGTCCCATACCCCTTGCTGTTCCACGGCGGCTGAAGGTGCAGGGAGAGTTGATGAACTGGTTCGGCAATAAAATCAATGAAATGAATATTGTCTTTACCAATAACTTTCAGATGA
The DNA here is from genome assembly GCF_000478965.1 of Megasphaera vaginalis (ex Srinivasan et al. 2021). Taxonomy (NCBI): domain Bacteria; kingdom Bacillati; phylum Bacillota; class Negativicutes; order Veillonellales; family Veillonellaceae; genus Megasphaera; species Megasphaera vaginalis (ex Srinivasan et al. 2021). The sequence continues at coordinate 5,334 of NZ_AWXA01000028.1, read as the reverse complement.
TCAGTATGATCATGGTAAAACGACATATGTGCCGTTCCATTTCCATCGAAGGCGCCGTCCCGTATTTGGACAATCAGCTGTTTTGCAGTCGGCCCTTATCTCCAATGTTGGAACAACGGAGTGTGCTGGCCTGGAAGAGGAGGCAGAAATTCAGTATTACGACAAAAAAATTTATCGACTTCGTACAAAACTGTACAGCGAATGATAAAGAGAGATAACAAATGAAACTGCGTCGTACGCCGCATCGGCCGGACGCGGTTTTTTTATGCTTTGAACGTATACTTTATCGAAAACAAAGAGCATTGGTAATGATAAAAAAGCTGTGTCATAATTTGATTGTAAGGATAATGAAGGATAAGCATTGGTTTTCAGAAAGGAGTTTATATGAAACGATTTGGGATTTCGCTTTTCATTATGACCGGATTTATCACTGTTTTAGTGAGCAATATCATCTTGACGGATTTGGTACGGGGAACATTGTTGCAAGGTTTTTTCTATGATTTGATGATGGCCGGTGCGGCTTCGGAATCGTGTCTCTTATCCGGAATATGAAAAAGCATCTCTCGATGGCGACAAAGCTGTAAAAACATAGACACGGAGGAATCGTTTATTGTGATCAGAAGCGGCGGAGAGCACGAAAAATAAAGGATGAAGCAGTAAAGCGAAGACTGCTTTCAGCAAGGATAAAATCGTCATTTTGCCAAAATTGAATGCAAATTTATCTTTATAAAAGGTTGCAAGAGAATAACGACCTTTCGTTATTCTCTTGCAACCTTTTTTTTGAGTTCGTTAAGGCGTTGGGGAGGACGGAAATGGACGTCGTTCCTTCGAAAACGTGTATCGATATTTTGTTGCATGGGGCATTAAAATATGCGTCGCGAATGGCGTATTTATCAGAAAAACTTGCGTTTCTCATCAAATTTTAATCGAATTCTAATCTTATTCTCATTTTCGTTTGCTATAGTAGGGATAAAAAGGAAGGAGTGGAGGAATGGATACTGACAAAGTGTGGGGGAAATCGGGAGAAGATCTGGCTGCCGCTTATTTACAAGAGAAAAAAAGATATCGGCTATTGACACGAAATTTTCGCTGCGCCTGCGGTGAAATTGACATTATTGCCAAGGATGGGGAAACCGTAGTTTTTGTTGAAGTAAAATCACGGCGGTCCTTGTCTTATGGCCGACCTTGCGAAGCCGTCAGCCGACGTAAACAGGCAAAGCTGCGGTATACGGCGGAAGCGTATCTGGCGGCGCGCGGTATGTGGCAGAGTCCCTGCCGCTTTGATGTCATCGAGGTTTTCGCTCATCCGCCGCGACAGCCTTTGGTTCATCATGTGGTGAATGCGTTTTGGATAGAGTAGGAGGCGAATGATGTTTGCAAGAATTTACGGGGCTACCGTATTCGGTCTTCACGGCAATATCATTACCGTTGAAACGGATATAGCCAATGGACTGCCTGCCTTTGAAATCGTCGGCTTGGCGGCGACGTCGGTAAAGGAGTCGAAAGAACGCGTGCGGGCTGCCGTCAAAAACAGCGGTTACGAGTTTCCCATGCGTCGCATTACCGTCAACTTAGCACCTGCCGATCTGAAAAAGGACAGTGCCGGTCTTGACCTGGCTATTGCTGCCGGCATCATGGTATCGAGCGGGCAAGTGTTGCCGGAGTCTTGTGCTAAAATGGTCTTTATCGGTGAATTGGCTCTTGATGGAACGATACGGCCGGTTTCCGGCATTCTTTCCATGGTACTCCAAGCTGCCGAAGCGGGATTTGAGCGGGTCCTGATCAGTGAGAAAAATGTGGCGGAATCCCTTCTCTGCGATGCTGTGGAAGTCTATGGCGTCGAGACGCTGAGTCAGGTCGTACGGCATTTGGCGAAAGTGCGGGAAGTGCCGCGCCGTCACCGGCAGCAAAGTGAGCGGAAAAAAGCGGCTTACTCCGTCGACTTTGCGGAAGTACAAGGACAGTTTGTGGCGAAACGGGCCTTGGAGATAGCTGCGGCAGGCGGCCACAATGCGCTTATGGTAGGGCCTCCGGGAGCGGGGAAAACCATGCTGGCAAAGCGACTGCCGACGATTCTGCCGCCAATGAATCTGCGGGAATCGTTGGAAGTGACGAAGATATACAGTGTTGCCGGGTTGTTTAAGGAAAATGAGCGGATTTCGGAGAGACCTTTTCGCAGTCCCCACCACACGATCTCTCCGGCGGGGCTGGTCGGCGGCGGTACGATTCCCAAGCCGGGGGAAGTGACGCTCAGCCATAACGGCGTTCTTTTCCTCGATGAATTCCCCGAATTTCCGCGACATGTTTTGGAAGTGCTGCGGCAGCCATTGGAAGACGGCATCGTCAATTTATCGCGTGTCAACGCTACTTTGACCTATCCGGCCCGGTTTATGCTGATCGCCGCCATGAATCCCTGCCCGTGCGGCTATTTGAACGATAAGGACCATGCTTGTTCCTGTACATCTGGTGAGATCAGACGGTACATTCGAAAAATATCGGGCCCCTTGTTGGATCGCATCGATCTGCATGTTCGCATTGAGCGGCCGAAATATGCGGAGCTAAAGACCGAGTTGCCGCAAGAAGCGTCGGAAGATATTCGCGATCGCGTTATTACCGCTCGCCGGGTACAGGAAGAGCGGCTGAAATCATACGGCATATCCTGCAACGCCCATATGGGTCACCGGGAAATCAAGGATACGTGCCCATTGGCGGGAAAAGCGGAAAAACTGCTGTCCGACGTGTTCGAAAAGCTGAAACTGAGTCCGCGCAGTTACGACAGACTGATCAAAGTATCCCGTACCATCGCGGATCTTCATGAGCGGGAAATTATCAGCGAAGAGGACATTGCCGAAGCGGTAAGTTATCGTGATACGCTGCAGAGGATGTGAAACCGTGGCACCGTGTGCAGAGGAAGACAAAATCTATCTGGCAGCACTGCTCTCCGTACCGCAGCTGGGCGGCAAACGGCTACTGCAGCTGCTGCGCCGTTTTGGCTCTTTGGCGCAGATATGGCAGGCCGACGGTTCGATAATCAGGAAAACAAAAATTTTGCCGCCGAAAGCTGCCGATTCTCTGCAGGCAATGCGCGCTTCCTTTGCGAAGGAAACATTTCAGGAAAAATTGGAGACTGCCGGAGCCAAGCTGATTACCCTTTGGGATGAAGCCTATCCGGTCTTGCTCAAAGAGACGTATAATCCGCCGCTCCTTCTTTATTGCCAAGGGCATTTGCCCAAAACGGACCGAATCGTGGCTTTCGTCGGCGCCCGCAAAGCGACGCCGTACGGACTGAATACGGCGCAAACGCTGGCGGAGCAGTTGGGGCGAAGCGGCGTTGTAATCGTCAGCGGCGGCGCCAGAGGAATTGATACCAAGGCGCATATCGGAGCGATGAAGGGCAAGGGACAGACCGTCGTCGTTACGGCCAACGGCCTGGATCGCTGTTACCCGCCGGAAAATAAGCGCCTTTTTGCCGATATACTGGCACAAGGCGGCGCCGTTATCAGCGAATACACGTTTGGTATGGAACCGTTGGCTCAAAACTTTCCCGCTCGCAACCGTATTATTGCCGGATTGTCGCGCGGTGTCGCCGTCATTGAAGCCGATCTTCGCAGCGGCTCGCTGATTACGGCGGATTTCGCGCTGGAAGAAGGGCGTGATGTTTTCGCCGTACCCGGCAGTATTTACTCACAAATGAGTAAGGGAACGAATCAACTGTTGCGCAAAGGGGCGATCGCTTTGACGGCCGGGCAGGATATTCTGGCTGAATACGGATGGGATAGTGTGCGTTCTGAGACGCGCAGCATGCAGGCGTCTCTTACCTCTGCAGAGCAGGCGCTACTGGAGAAGATACGGCCCGACGAGAGCGTTACGGCGGAACAGTTGGCGGCGGAAACGTCATTACCCGTTCCCGAATTAATGCGGCTGCTGTTGCAGTTGCAAATGAAGAATGTCGTAGAGGAAATTGCCGGCAGTGACTATATTCGTAAAGAGACGGTCTGATGACGGAAGGAGCGATCCGAGTGGTACCATGACGGCTGTCCTGTAGTGACGGAAGGCATGATAAACGGCTGTGCCGCCGTCGACGACAGGAAAATCTGTTTTTCTTTAGTCGTTTTGTTGACGCATCGGTATTTTTTTTGAAAATTGTGATTAATGAATAAAAAGCCGTTACGCGCCATTATCGGCGGTAACGGCCCTGACAGGAGAATATCCGGCAGCTATGACCGTATTTCTTTACTGATCTGGCCATAGATTAACAAGGTGAATACAACTGTGCCGCCGAGAATATTTCCCAATCCTGTAGGGAGAAGGAAGCGGAAGAGACCGTCACATAAGGTGGCTTGCCCGAGAAAGATTTCATAAGCCATCTCACAGGAGCCGACGATAACGTGCGCAAAGCCGCCCAGTGAAATGAAGTAGATGAAAAACATGATCATGAAAAGGCTGAAATGACCGGCTTGCGGCATGGCCCAGACGATGGCGGCAATGAGAATACCGGCAGGAATGCCGCGGATGATATTATCCGGAGCCGGAGCGGACATTATGTGTGACGCCACGGCATGAAGGGCTGCCGCGAGATCCGGCGACACGGCGTAATGCGTGGTCAGGAAGTAGGCGGCAAGGGCCGTCCCGAGAACATTGAAGAGGAAGACGATCGTCCAAAGGCGTAAAACCTGCAGCAGACGAGACCAGGACCATTCGCTTAACAGCGGGACCATCGTTGTGATCGGGTTTTCTGTAAACAGCTGCATGCGCCCTAAAATGACGATGATAAAGCCGACGGTGTAACCGAAGCTAGTTACGACAGTATGTGTAGTATACATATAAAAAACGGAACGAAAGAAAAAAGAAAAGGAAACGAAAATACCGGCAGCCAACGCCGAAAAGGCAAGGGACTGCAGCGAACGCGTCAATTCTTCTTCTCCTTCTTGACGGATAATTTTGAAGAGAATTTGCGACGATAATCGCTTGTGTTCTTCCAAAATCACCTGTTCTTCCGGCGACAGCTGAGAAACGAATTCGGCAGAATGGGAACTTTGATTTGATGACTGTATCGTATTCATCGGATAAACCTCCTTTATCGCAGTTAGAGAATATTAGGTAATACAAAGTTATACTATAAATTCAGGTCTTATAGTATGACGATAGGGTAAAAAACAGTATAAAATGAATTGCGCCGTCAACTGTCGCGGCAAAGGCGTTAACGGGATAAAATTTCTGTACGACAGGTGTCTATTCGGTAAATAAGCGAGTGGCTGTCAATAAAGAGACGAAGCGGCTATACCACTTTGTCACGATGGAGCTGTTTGCTTTCAGAAATGACAACCAATAAAA